>PGXT01000154.1:0-7874 GCA_002839285.1 Spirochaetae bacterium HGW-Spirochaetae-5
CTGTAATTTTAACCAGCAGAAAACTTCTTTGTCAAGAGAGTATTTTTTAATGATGGATAAAACTTTGATAAAATTGAATTATTATACAATATATGAAACACTATCCCCGCTGATGCCTGAGACCGGGTGATATAATCACTCATTTTTTACATTAAAATATTAAATTTAAAAACTCTCCTCTAAAAAAATTGTATATTGAAAACAGTTGAAAATTTAGAATATTTCCGGAGGTGCTGCTGATGAAAGCTCTTGTAAAGGAAAAGCCTGAAAAAGGTATCTGGCTGAAGGATGTGCCAAGACCGGTCCCCGGAGTTAACGATGTTATAGTAAAGATAAAAAAAACAGCTATCTGCGGCACAGACCTTCATATTTACCTATGGGACGACTGGTCGAAAAGAACGATAAAAACCCCCATGACAATCGGTCACGAATATATGGGTTATGTTGAAGAGGTTGGCGAGGGAGTCAAAAATATAATTCCCGGTGAGCGTGTAACCGGCGAGGGACACATTGCCTGCAACAACTGCCGGAACTGCAAACGGGGTAAAAAGCATGTATGTGAAAACACAATCGGTATTGGTGTAAACAGAGATGGCTCCTTTGCTGAATATCTATCCGTTCCGGCTGAAAATATAATAAGGCTCGACCCGAGAATAAGTGACGAAGTTGCATCGATTATGGATCCATTCGGTAACGCAACTCACACAGCACTTTCTTTCCCGGTGATCGGAGAGGATGTACTGATAACCGGCGCAGGACTTATAGGAAATATGGCTGTTGCAATATGTAAATTTGCCGGTGCAAGACATATTGTTGTCAGCGACATCAGCGATTACCGTCTTAAGATAGCAAAAGAGATGGGAGCCTCAATGACCATCAACCCTTCAAAAGGTCAAAAAATAAGCGACAGTGTTAAAAAACTGGGTATGACGGGCTTCGATGTGGGCCTTGAAATGTCCGGCTCTTCACAGGCGATAAATGAAATGATCGAAAACATGTACAACGGTTCAAGGATTGCACTCCTCGGAATTCTCCCGAATAACACATCCGTTCCATGGGATAAAATAATATTCAAGGCGCTCACTCTTAAAGGAATCTACGGCAGAGAGATGTTCGAAACATGGTATAAAATGGAACAGATGATAATTACCGGAATAGATCTCAGCCCGATTATTACGCACCGTTTTCATATAGATGACTTCCAGAAAGGTTTTGATATTATGGAAGAGGGGAACTGCGGGAAGGTGATACTGAACTGGGATTAAAAGGAGAAATTTTATGTACGAAAAATTTAAGAATCATCTTGAAAATGAACTGAACGATATAAAACAATCCGGACTATATAAAGAAGAGCGTATCATAACTTCACCTCAGGGTGCAGAGATTACACTTAACACAGGGCAGACCGTTCTGAACTTCTGCGCGAATAATTATCTTGGTTTATCTAATAACGATCTTCTGAAAGAAGCCGCAAAACAGACTCTTGATTCTCATGGATACGGGATGTCTTCGGTACGGTTTATCTGCGGCACAACTGATATACATAAAAAACTTGAAGCTTCTGTTTCAGAGTTTTTCGGCACTGAAGATACAATTCTTTATGCTGCCTGTTTTGATGCTAACGGAGGACTCTTCGGTCCGTTATTTACCGATGAGGATGCAATAATTTCCGATTCGCTTAATCACGCTTCAATTATCGATGGTGTTCTTCTATGCAAGGCAAAACGTTACAGATACAATAACGCGGATATGAAAGACCTTGAGGATAAACTGAAAGAGTCCAGAGCTCAGAGATTCAGAGTTATCGTTACTGACGGAGTATTCTCTATGGATGGCAACGTTGCCCCTCTCGATGAAATTTATAAACTTGCGGCAGAATATAATGCCATGGTAGTTGTTGACGAATCTCACTCTGCTGGAGTTGTCGGAGAAACCGGCCGCGGAGTTACAGAGCTGTTTAACCTCAGAGGGGAAATAGAAGTGATAACCGGAACACTGGGTAAAGCCTTCGGCGGTGCCGTGGGAGGATTCACTACAGGTAAAAAAGAGATCATCTCACTGCTGCGCCAGAGATCGCGCCCCTATCTCTTTTCAAATTCATTGCCTCCAATGGTTGCAGCGGCAGGGATAAAGATGTTTGAAATAATGAGCTCATCGCGGGAACTTCAGGATAAACTTCATAAAAATACTGAATATTTTTTAACTAAAATGCTCGATGCGGGATTTGACATCAAGCCGACTAAATCAGCTATCTGCGCTGTTATGCTCTATGACGCACCTCTGTCGCAGAAGTTTGCAGCCCGTCTTCTTGAACTGGGGATTTATGTAATTGGATTCTTCTTCCCGGTTGTACCGAAAGATCAGGCAAGGATTAGAGTACAGCTCTCTGCCGGTCACAGCCGTGAACATCTCGACAGGGCGATTGAAGCGTTTATAAAAGCGGGTAGAGAACTTGGAGTGATTTAATTAATTAAAAAATGATATATAGCAGCAAACTTTCCGGACTCACCCCCGGCTACTGCCGCGCCTACTTCGACAGGCTCAGCACATCGCCTCTCTTTGATGAAAAAAAGAGGGGCTTTGTAATGCAAAACATTCCTCTTAAAAACACAAAAAATTTCCTGTTTAAAACTCCCCTCTCTTTCTTTCCAAAGAGAGGGGCCGGGGTGAGTGCGGAAAGTTTTCATGAGAAATCATCCGGTCCAATCACTCGCAGCTTTATTTGCAGATTTACAGATCTATCATCACTCCATTCAGAAAAATATGAAATCCGGCTGCAGCACAATAAAACCCCGGAGGATTTCATCAGAAATCTATTCAGTATCCTCCACTCTCTTTGCTACAGCAGAAAGAAGATAGATAATCCATAGAATCAGACCGATATGGAGAACATCATTAGCATTAAACCATATTCCCCTTTTCCAGAGCACATCGGCATATCCTGAAAGAAAGCAAAGTAGACAAATACGACAAGGAACATAAATATCCATGCTCCGACCAGCAGAATATCAAGACTCTTGCGTATTTTAATATATCTCATGGTATTAATCGTAAAAAGTATCAGAAACGAAGGGATAGTAAAGAGAACCATGCATTCAAAAGATGCCATAAACTGATGAGGAATCAGAGCTCCGGAGAGCACTACACCGAGATAAAGAGATGTATTCACCGCTGAATAGATTATAATACCTTTTCGAAGTTTTCCCGCAGCGCTTGAGAAAGAGACAGCCGCGGTAATAAGATTCATACTTATAACAAAGAGTATAAGATACCATATCTCCCACCATGTGGTCCACAAACAGATCGATCGTCCTGCACACTTTAATTCATAACTGAAAGCCTGGTAGCTTGTCCCGGCGCTGAATGTAGATGCAGACCAGAAAAGCAGTGCTATTCCCCATAACAGCCTGGATCTGCTCTCTCCGCGATTCTTTAAAAAATATACACCGGCGGCGAGTATAATAAACCCCAGCCCGTAGACAATTATGGTTGAACTCGGCTCAGCAATAACGAAATCAGAAGCTGCGGACTTTATTTTTATAAAACTATGTGTACTCAGCCATTTTTCAGGAGTCATATCCCATGTCAATTTATCAAGTCTTCCACAACCGGTAAAAAAAAATACGGCGGATAACAGATACATAATACGCTTCATTAAGTATTCTCCTCTAAATTATTTATTTAATTAACTAACAGATAAGATAATATTCATAATGAAAATAGTCTAATCGAATATTTGCTTTAACAAAAAAAGACTGCCTGAGCAGTCTTTTTTTTTAAAAAATTTATTCAAATCTACCAGAGTGAAAACCAGCTTGTATCTTTAGATTTTCGTTCCCACTGATCGTCCGAAGGAGATGGTGTATAACGTCCCTCAACCTGTGTCCATTCATACTTGGGCCCCATCATCTCTCTCATTCTCCAATCGGGGGTTGAAGCAGATGGCCCCATCTTACCGGTAGCACTTCTTTTCCACCAGCTTATGGTAACTTCAGCAGGGGGCTGAAATTCGAATGACCAGATATATGAATTTCTGATAGAATTATGTTTTCCGTCAAGCTGTGTGGAGCTGTAATACCATGGCGCCGCATTAAAATCTGCAGCGGCATTTGTCAGTGCATCATTTGTATCTACTGCAAGACCCGCAATACCTATATTCATTCCCGTTGTATGATATATCTCCACAGCAAGATTACTATTTCTGTTCTTTGATTCAAAGATGAAATTCCTGCATCTCTCACCAACCCATTTCCCGTAACCGTCATTTGGAAGATAATTTTTATCTCCGCTGGTCCATGCCGGATCAAGAAGAGCAATTCTGTTTACAGTAATTCCGGCATCAAACGCATACTTCATCAGATTATTTACAACCTGGTTCCCGAGCGAATGTCCGACAAATCTTATATTGCCTGAGACATTATTTTTAAGAGCATTATTAACATAGAGTGACAGAAGTCTGCCTACACTATCTACTGTAACAACATCGCCATTGAAATTTAACCTGCAGTCCCAGTTTTTGTAGTAAGCACTTCCACTGGAATCCACTACTCTATAACGGCTCCCCTTGTATCCCTGAAAACTCCAGATCTTCGCTTCAGCATCATGAACTCCGCCTACGTTACCCTGGGCCAGTGCAGGCTCATCGGCAAACTGCTGCCAGTATACAAATCCTGTATTCCACCCCTTATCTATCCATGAATGATTAGTAAACTGTCTTAATCCGTTATATTTTGTCTGACCTTTAAAATCATCCTCTTCCCAGAAAAACTGTTCATAACCGTAGAAAGATCTCCCGTAGTAGTCGCTCTTTGTCACCGCATTTGCCTGCCATCCGTGAGCGTATATCATTGTCGGTTTGGAATCGTTGTAAAAAGCATTCTGAATACCGGGGAAATATTTTTCACATTCGCCGTATTTACCGAAAAAATAAAGTCCGTAATCCAGATCTCTGTTTTTATAATTCACTTCAAACGATAGCAATTGACCTGTTATATCCTTTATTCCGTTCACTGCCAGTTTATATTCAAGATTCTGCTGAAGTTTCATTCTGGGGATTACAATGATTCTATCATAATTGTATATAAATCTCACCGGAACTGTACGGTTATATTTAATCTCTTTAAGTACAACAGTCGTACCATTTATCGAAGAACCGTCCATTACCTTGCTGAAAGATAAATCAACCGGCAGATTCACCTCAACATCCTGCGCACCATTGGCAATATTTCCCGAGATAAGCTGCGGAGAAGTATTATCAGCTGATGTTACCGCTACATAAGTGTCGGCCTGACCCGATTTCTGTATTGTAAATGAATCGCCCTGTGTCAGAGCCGGAAGATTGATATCGATCAGTCCCGTTTCAGTATTCAGAGATGTTTCAACATTGACAGAGTTTCCATCGGAATCAATAATTACAAGATCACCCACAGTCCCATCTTCAGAAGGTATTGAAAAAACATTGGAATTTTCCGGAATTGATACAGTACTCCCATCGTCAATATCATTACAGGACGGCAAGGTTATTACAAAAAGCAATAACACCAAAATAACTGCAGTAATACTTTTCTTCATACATTTCTCCTTTCACATGCATCGGAACTGTTCCGAACTTATTTATTTGTAAAAATCAGTGCTATTTACTTCCGCCGCACCATCAGCGCTGCAGAAAACAATTTCACTAACAATTTATAAGTAGATACTATTATCATACCGGTTTTACATTTTAATGTCTTGTCAAATAACGGAATTTACAATTTTTGTCTACCGACGGGACGGTTTTTTATTTTATACTTTTCAACACCGTGTTTATTATGTATATATTCTATATACACCTGCCAAAATTCAAAGGAGAGCATTTATAACCGATAATGCATAATTTATTTATTACAGAATACTCGATCGGATTTGTCTGCCCTGCACTGCTCTCTCTGGTTATCAGCGGTACAATATTTTTACGGCAGTTTAACAGAAGAAAATTTACCCCTGACAGAACCAGTCTGGCTCTCTATTTTTTTGGTGCATCTGTTTACAACATATTAAATTTTTTCGGATTCTCTATATACTCGGCTGATGCACAGATTGTATGGTATATCGAATCGTTTGCTCCATTTATGGTATTATTTATGATACGCTTCGCCTATTACTATCCGGTAAGATGGCGTGAATCCGAGAGAAAAGTTATCCTTGCATCTGCATCTATTATCTCAGTTCTGGCTATTTCCGAGTACTGGATAAACAGCTGGAATTCACCGGTTCTGCTTTTCGGGCATACATCGGGATCTGAATACCATTCAAGCGCCATTCCTCTTATAGTCGCTTGTTTTTATGCATGGGCTGCTGCAGTTTTTATTCGCCGTGGAATTGATTACGAAAAAAATAACGGAACATATTCCGGAATTCTAATGACAATATTAAATCCCCGCAGCAGAGAAGCAGGTACAGCACGCAATTTTGCATGCCTTATATCTCTGGATATAGTTCATTCAGTTATGATATATGGAGTTATGAACAAAATCTCCATCAGTTCATTTGCTATCTCTTTCACTACAGCCATTATTGTACTTGTAATCTATTCTCTTTACACCAGTGTCTATCTGCATTCCTCATATGAAAATATACCTGTGATATACAGACTTACGGGCCTCCCTCTGGTTATGAGTCTTATCATGATAACAGCCGGCGGATACCTCATGATGCAGTCCCGCTCTCTTTCATATGACGAGATGAACATAACTGTAATCGCAGAACTTGAAACGGATAAAGCATCAGGTCCTATTCCTGGCAAACTGCCGGTATCATATATTTCAACGGGAACAAACAGCGGATGGAAAATTATCTACGATAGAGATATGAATCTTCCGGATATAATTAACTCCGGAATATGGGAAGAGCCGCCAAATTATATTAAGATGCAAAGAGGGAGTGACCTGAATGATTATTCTACAATTGAACCGGGCAGGAGATACTCCACTCAGATTGATAATGTAAATTACAATCAGTACCACCGGATAATTGAGAGTAGAATTTTCGGATTCGGTTTCCCTTATATAGATTACCTGAAGTATATGCACAAAACGGGACGTTTCATTCTGGCTATAATGGTTATTTCCATGCTGCTTATCATTACAATACTCCCGGTACTTTACTACTTCGGTGTAACGGGACCTCTGCGTAAAATTATCCGCAACAATCTGGAAAAAGATGACTCACTGGAGGTGGAGGAGAATGAGCTTCATCATATTGAAAAAATACTTAAGAATACACCAAAAAGTAAACCTCTGCCGGAAACAGCTGAAGAAATATCCCCGGCATTAAGAAAAAAGCTCAAAGAGATTATCGCTTATCTTGAAAACAATTATCATGACGACATATCCAGAGAGGGGCTGGCTTCAATGATAGATCTCGATCCTGATTATATAAGCAGATTCTTTAAAATATATACAGGCATGAAAATCGGAGATTTCATAAACAAGCTCCGGATAGAAGAGGCATCACTCCTTCTGATATCCGGCGATAAATCTGTATTAGATATAAGTCTGATCTCCGGTTTTGAAAGTCTACGCACATTCAATAGAGCATTTTTTAAAATTAAAGGGGAGACCCCCACAGCTTTCAGGAATAATAATCAGAAAAAAACAGCTGGTAAATAAGACACTACTACCCCCGACGCCGCAAGCGTCGGGAGTATTTTTTTTATTTTTACATTAAATTACTTGTTCAGGAATTATTACTGATTATGAATATAAATGTGAAGAAAACTAAACCTCAGCTTTGCAGTTATTTTCTATTCTCTAATCCTCTCATCAGCAATTCAGCCACGACTTCATTCAGACCTGTCTGCTCTTCCTTCGCGAGATTCTGAATCTTTTCCACCA
>PGXT01000154.1:8026-14663 GCA_002839285.1 Spirochaetae bacterium HGW-Spirochaetae-5
GGAACTGTCAATAGAAATTCACTTTAATAAAATCATTATTCTCAGGTAGCGGATTATTTAAGGGGTGGTAAAACAGGATTTACTATTCCGTAGAGATGCATGAAGATCTGACTCTACGGAATTTTTAACTTTTTAAATACTCATCAATATTAATGCAAAAGCTGATAGAATCCCTGAAAATATCGGCGTAAGCCTCATCTTGTCACTCTTTCTCTTCATACGGAGCATATTAAAAAGAATTCCCGAGATACTGAGTATCAGCAGAAAAACAAGAAGCCCGTAAATAGCTGAAGTTGTCCAGGTACCGGCACCTTGAAATCCCGGTCTTCCTGCGGCCATAGTTGGAGAAGTCGGATTAGTTACCGCAACCATTATAAAAGTTGCTCCAAGAATTATCCATGAAACTATAGAGATACCGCTTATTATGTTCATAATTGTATCCGGTCCGAGTCTTCGATTTTTCATAAATATCCTCCTGAGTCTTTTATAAAAATTTTATGTTTTATACAGTCCTGAATTTATTATAATAACAGGCTCTTTTTTATCAATATTTTTATTAAAATATTCTAAAAAATCCTGCGATTTACAGAGACTGCTCAAATTCAATTTATAAAAATAATATTCATACCTCCCAAGCCCCCGCACCCCCGGAGGGGGCAAGGAATTTTCTTTGCCCCCTCCAGGGGTGCGGGGGCTTTTTCGATGGAGTTTAATATTTACCATCAGTTTATAAACAGTTATTCAAATACCTTACACCATCAAAGGGAGACTGAAAAAGAAATTTGCATATTCTCCCGGAACAGAATCGATCCAGACTTTCCCGTTATGCTTTTCTATAATCTTTTTGCAGATATAAAGCCCGAGTCCGGAACCTTTTATCCCCTCGGTACCCTTCTGTTTCAATCTGCCGAATTTACCGAAAAGCTTTGTTTCTGCATCCTCTTTAGATATACCTACTCCCCTGTTATATATAGAGAATACAACTTCGTTTTCTTTTTCAAATACAGTTACTTTTACTTCTGTGGATGCTGTTCCGTATTTGATGGCATTATTTACAAAATTAGTTACCACAATCTGTAGAAGATTAGGATCTCCCTGGATTACAGGCTGAGCCTGGTAATCAATTAGAAGAGGCATTTTTTTAATGTTCAATGAGTATTCCGGAATTTCGACTACATGTTTTACAACATCATTAACAAAATCGATTTTCTGATGGAAAGATTCAAGATCATCAAGCTCCATTTTTGAAAGATCGATGTAGCTTCTGATTATATCTTCAAGATACTGGCAGTTTCTTATAATTGTTTCAAGTATCTCCTTCTGTTTCGGTTCTATATTTCCGAAATAACCCTTAGCAAGAGTCTGAGCAGTTGTATGCACTACTGATACCGGGCTCTTAAGCTCATGGGAAACAATAGCCATGAGATCGAGCATGCTGGTCTCGCCGTTTTCTCTCGACTCGATTGCGTTTTTTATTACATCACGGAATTCATCAGGAGTAAATGGTTTGGGAATATAATCAAATGCACCCATTTTCAAAGCTTCACGGGCTGTTTCAGCAGTGGCGAATCCTGTAAATATTACAACTGTAAGATCAAGTTTTCTCTCTTTAACCGAACGGAGGACATCCATGCCGCTCATACCGGGCATCATAAGATCAGTTATAACCAGGTCGTATTTCTCCTGATCAATTCTGGCAAGACCATCCTCACCTGAATAGACCGTGTCTATCAGATAGTCATCGCCTCTCAGTATTCTTAAACAGCTTTTAAGAACAATATCTTCATCATCAATTATTAATATTTTTGTCTGTTTACTCATACCTGCCCCCCATCCGCCCTTCGGGCACCTTCCCCATAAGAGACGGGGAAGGCAATTTACTCTATCTTTTTAAGATTATGTTCAGTACAATCATCCCTCCCCCTTGACAGCCGTTCCTTTGCATCCGCGCAACCACGGCACTAAGGCATCCATGCCTGTCGGGGGAGGATAGGTGGGGGTGACATTACTATAAGTAATTTTAAAACTCATCTTTCACCCTCCCCTAACCCCTCCCGTCAAGGGAGGGGGAACACTATAAACTATACAAATTTATTAATCTTCTCTATAAGCTCGTCGATGTCAACGGGTTTTGTGAGAAAATCACTGATATTCGGTAAAAAACTCTGATCAGCATTAAGAGAAAAACGTGAATTTGTCACCTGATCAATTGCTGTAAGCATGATAATAGGAATATCCTTTACCGCTGCATATTTTGATCCGTCTCTTTTGCTTCTGATCTGATATACAGCTTCGAAGCCTGCTGTATCGGTCTCCATCATTACGTCAAAGATAACAAGATCGGGTTTTTCAGAGAGTACTTTTTTCAATCCCTCTACGCCGCTGTTTGCTTCAACAACTTCAAAATTATTCATCTTCAGTGCCTGAGCAAGGGTCACGACAAGATCCTTATCATCATCAACAAGCAGTATCTTTTTTGCCATGGTCATTCCCCCTCAATTATCCAGCAGTTTATAAATAACGTTTCTATCTTCCCAGGCTTTATTCCTTTCATATGCGTCAATGGGGAATTCCATCTGCTTCAGTTCAATAGGTGAAACCTGTTTATCTACAAGCCCGAGAGCAAGAGCCACACCGTAAATTATTGCCTCAGGTCTTGGAGGGCATCCGGGAATATAATAATTTACGGGAACAACCCCTGTTGCTCCGCCGGTTACGTTATACGAGTCAAACCAGCATCCGCCCCCTGTTGCGCATGAACCTATTCCAAACACAAGCTTCGGATTAGGAAGCGCATCGTAGGCTTTCTTTACAAAGGGGAGTGTCGGTCTTGTTACCGCTCCGGAAAGAAGCATAACATCCGCATGTCTGGGGGAAGCAACAAGCTTCATCCCGAACCTCTCAACGTCATAATATGGAGTAAGGACGTTGAGTATCTCTATATCGCAGCCGTTACATGCACCGGTGTTACAGTGGTACAGCCATAATGACTTGCCGAAAATTTTCTTTGATAGATTAGTAAACATACTATTCTCCTAATTTCACAGGTCTTTTATAGTTGGCAGTCTTCTTCAGCATTTCTGTATCAAAATGATCAGTTGTCTGCCTGATGAGAGCACGTGCTTCGATATTATCATATCTGTATCCGAAAAGATCCAGTCTGTCTATCTTGTTACTTGTTTCCATATCATAACATCTTCCGCATCTCTGACATGTGAGCATGAAAAGTTCAATGCTTTCAGTCAGATCCTCTTTGTCGCCTGTTGCAGTTTCAAACTGTTTGGTCATTGTAATCGCTTTTTCAGGACATACATCTGCACATCTTCCACAGTATGTACATCGTGATGCATCATACACCATAAGTCTGACTTCCTGGCAGATGTCACGGACAAGTATTGTCCTGGCCGGGCAGTGATTCGCGCAGCCGCCGCATCCGATGCACTTTTCATGATCCCAGTAGGGCATCCCGCGGAAATTTTCAGGTACAGGCCTTTTCTCAAAGGGATAATTCAGAGTAACTACACCCGGTTTAATCACCATTAAAACCTGTTTAATTTTACTTGTTAACCACATGGTCTCCTCCTTACCCCTTATATTCCGTATACCGAGAGGCCCACTGCGCAGAGTGCAAGGACTACCAGTACAGAGTAATATCGTATATCGAGAGCATAGATCCCTGTGTAAAGAAAAGGTAAGAACACCATTACAAAGAGAGCCGCGTAAAACATCTGTTTCATTATCATTGCATACTTGAACAATGCGTAGTTGGGGCCGCTGTACTCAAGATATGGTCCTTCAAGTAGCTCCTGCTCTGCCTCAGCTATATCAAAGGGCTGCTTCCCTACAAAGGCCTGGAGAGCCGCAAGATAAAGAACAAGCATAAGGCCCACAGCCCAGCTGTATCCGCTATTCAGTACACTGAAGACAGTTGCATCAATACCAAGACTCTTAGCCTTCATGGCGCCGACAAAGAATGTCATTGCAAGTACCGGTTCAACCATAATCATTGTAACCATCTCCCTGCTCGCACCCATCATTGCGAAGGTGTTTTTACTTGCAAGGGCTCCGATAAGTATGGAGACTCCTCCCAGCACAAGAAGATATATTATAGTAATAACATCCGCATACTGTGTCAGAAAGTTTGCCTTATAACCGAATGGTATAAAGCATATTACAGACAGAACAGCGGCAAAAGACATCATCGGAGCAAGAGTGAATGCCCAGTTCCCTGCAACTAAATTCTCTTTACCGAGAAGCTTGATAATATCGTAATAGGGCTGAACTACAGGAGGCCCCATTCTCGACTGAACCTTCGCTGTGATCTTTCTTACAATACCCTCAAACAGAGGTGCAAGAGCAAGGAATATAACAAGGTTGACTAATACATATACTATATCCATAATTCACTCCCCTCACTTATTACCGCGTGATATAAATTCTAACTCAGATTTACTCATGATTCTGTTGTTACCGGAGGCAACGTTAATCACCTCAACCCTGTCTGTACATGAAAAACAGGGGTCAATACTTCCCACAATGATCGGGAAATCCGCGAACTGATCACCAAGAAGCATGGCCGGTATTGCCTGAAGATTCGGGTATGTGGGGGCGCGGACTCTCCATCTGTCAGGACGGTTCTCTTCACCGGTAATCACAAAGTGTACAGACTCGCCCCGCGGCGCTTCCACTACAGAGATTCCATGTTTGAGCGGAGGAATCTCTTCAGTTAAACTGGTGAGAGTTTCTCCACCGGGCATTTTGTCAACGACCTGTCTCATTATACTGATTGATTCAAATATTTCAAGCATACGCACTACAAGTGTTCCCCATACGTCACATGTATCTGTTACCGGTACGTTAAACTTTAGTTCACTGTAGGCGGCGTATGGATGATCTCTCCGTGCATCTATGTCGACACCTCTTGCTCTCGCAACGGGTCCCACCAGACTCCATTTGATGGCCTCTTCCTTAGAAAGATAGCCGACTCCTTTTGTCCTTTTGTGCACGGCTGAGTCACCAATAATAGACTTATATATTATGTTTACTTCCTCTTCCACTTTTTTGATAACTTTGAGTATATCATCTGTAGTCTCTTTATCAATATCTCTTCTTACTCCGCCGACAATAACCATACCGTAGGTTTTTCTGTTACCTGTTATACGCTCGCTTAGCCACATGATCTGCTCACGGATTCTCCATGCCTGCATAAATACAGTGTCAAATCCGATAAGGTGACCGGCAACACCAAGCCATAGAAGGTGCGAGTGAAGTCTTTCAAGCTCAAGAAACATTACCCGGAGATATTCCGCACGCTTAGGTATAACAATTCCTGCAGCCATCTCTACAGCCTGTGAATATGCAGTAGCATGAACAGATCCGCAGATACCGCATATCCTTTCAGCTATGAACGGGATTTCGTTGTAGCTTACCTGGCTTTCGCAGAGTTTTTCAATCCCCCTGTGAGTCATGAATCCTCTGTAATCACATCCCTTAATTGTTTCGCCGTCTACATATACAGCGAAATGTTCAGGTTCGTGAAGTGCTGTGTGAAACGGTCCCACAGGAACAATGGAACATCCTTCCGGACACTCATCGAGCTGATAGGCTACATCTTCCGCAGATGGAGGAACAAGATTGTACGGAACCTCTTTTCTCAGCGGATATATATCTGTGGGCCAGTCGTCCGCCGTAACAAGCTTCTTCGGTTTCGGATGACCTGTGAACTTCATCCCCAGAAGATCGATAAACTCTCTCTCTGACCAGCCGGCTCCGGGTATATCATTTGTTATGGAATCCATAACAGGATTGTCTCCCGGTACTGCAGTTCTGAGGAGAAGAATTGAGTTCTCCTTATCGAAACCGAATGTGTGAATCATGCCGATATTGCCGTCACGGGCGATATTGTCGTGTCCGATACCGACAAGGTATCTGCCGCCGAGAGCAACAATCTCGTTAGAAATATCTTTTACTTTATCTACCTGTATATCAACAAAAAGTCTTGAAGCAGCAGGTGATTCACTGCTTACTATACTTTTGCCGTATTTATCTTTTAGAACTTTTAGTACTCTTTCCAATGAGTTCATATCCTACCTCTCATTTAATAATTGCCAATCTGCTACTTAACATTCCCGCCGGTCCACCAGAGGAACTTTTTCAAACTTGAGAACATGCTTCTGTCACGGTATCTGTTGAGATTGTTAAGATCTGTATATCCGCATAACCATGTTGGAACTTCACGGTCTGTTGATCCGCCTGAATTTCTGAAAAGTCTTGCTATGATAAACGCCGCAGCTACTACAAGAAGTATTACAACCGGAGTTGCCGCCGATGCAGCGCCATTGGCAAATCCCGGAATACTGATCGAAATTCCGTTCATCGCTGTAAAGATATTATCATTCAGATTGAGTTGATTGAAGGGGCCTGTTAATATTGAGCCCTTAGCCTTCTGGAACACCTGGATTATCACCTGAAAATATACAAAAGGTATGAGCCCCTGAACAATACAGAGAGCGGTAAGAACAACTTTAGGTAAAAGCATTCCGAATGGAACCTCTTTTACCTCATGCTTGATTGTCCACTCAGTTCCGGCAGAAGTGAAGGTCATACCGAAGAATTTAACATAACATGAAAGTGTAAT
>PGXT01000003.1 GCA_002839285.1 Spirochaetae bacterium HGW-Spirochaetae-5
AAACAGGTTTAAGCCTTTAAGCTCCAGCCAGTCAAAGAAGATCTGAAGGCTCTTACCATATGTCTCGCGTGTAGCAGCTGAATCAAAACCGGAAAGCCACCTGTCTAAAAAAGCATCCAGGTCAACCTTGCTCATCTTGATTTCGGTTTTCAGTTCATCCTTCAAGCGGTCAACAAGGATCTGTTTAGTTATATACTCAAGCTCGTTTTCATTGAGTTTATCAAGGCTCTTCGAATCAAGAAACTCCGAAATCTGTTCAATGATCTGCTGTTTTTTATAAGGGGTTAATTCTGACATTTCATACCTCTGATTATTTCGGTTGGTGAGCGAAGCCGAACCACTAAACACATCTTATGTGTCGGCATAAACTTATATTATATGGACATAAAAATTGTTTTAATAATCCCTTATATTCGTAGTTTTTTATTATAGTGTTTATGATTCAAATTTATTTTCATATTAACTATTAATATATGCGTAACCGTTGAAGTTATATAATCACATGTTGTAATAAATTATCTGGTTGACAAATTATAATAATGCCTTATGGTGACATAATCAAAGGAGGTCTATTATGATGATACCTATAAAAACAGCCTGTCAGATTTCTAATCTTACCGACCGGACTATCAGGGACTGGATAACAGATGGTAAAATAATCGGCGGCAAAGATGATCTTACAGGTATTCTCCATGTAGATAAAGAATCGCTTCTAAAATCTCTTCCGACTTCAATCTGTTTTTATAACCAGAAAGGTGGCGTCGGCAAAACCACCATAAGTGTTATGATGGCCGATTACTTTGATAAAAAAGGTGTTAAAACACTTTTGATTGATCTGGATCAGCAGGCCAACCTTTCACAATCATATTTTGATTATGACGACATTCGAGGTTCGAGCACTTTGTATAATTATCTTGAAGATAAAACCCCGCTTGCCAAGTGTATTAAAACTTATAATGATAATATAGATGTACTTCCTGCTGATATCCGCTTAAGCCGTAAAGATAATTATGATCTTGATGAACTGGACAGCATCAAAGCTGATTTTATTCCTATATTCAGAAAATATCAGATAGTAATAATTGACTGTCCCCCTTCTCTCTCTGCAATGTCTAAGTTCGGGCTTCTGCTTTCAAATTACGTTTTCATTCCGGTTATTCCTGAGCCGTATTCATTTGACGGTATGTTTGAAACTCTTAATAACCTCAAGCGTATGACAAAGTTCTGCGCGGACTTTATCGATTACAGGGTTATCATTACAAACCATGAAATGCGTAAGCTCACATTACATGAAAATTATGTGGATATGATAAAGAATGATAAGAAGATCCGCTCTGCTGAGCAGACAATCCCCAATTCGGTTGCTATGAAAGAACGGCCTCTGCATAAGTCGAATATTTTTGATATGTACGGAAATGATAAAGGTGTGAAAAAACTTGAAACACTTCTGGATGAGTTGTATAACGCTATTTATATTGAAAGGGGTAACAAATAATGGCTATTAAGAAATTTAATAAAGACCAGCTCTCCAGGGGTAAATCAATTCTAAATCCTGATGATAATTTTAATCCCGACGATTTCACCTATGATGTAATAACTGAATTTGAGAACAATCCCCGTAAAGAAAACCTCCCCAAAGTAATAGAGGTTATAGAGAAGGATAGTAGTCTCCCGGTTATTCAAAAAGAGATTTTAATAACCAGGCTTAAAGCGGATTTTGTAACACTATTCGGTTTTAATAATATTCCGGATGATTATAAGTCTCTCAAAAATGAAGCAAAGTTTCTGTCCGATATTACTCAGTACAGTTTTGCATCTCTCGCAGTCAGACTTAAAAAAATAAGAGATGATGAATTATATAAGGAGGATAACTATCCCGATTTTAAGAGTTTTATAGACAAAGAACTTTCAATCAATAGAACTACCGCATATAATTACATTGATCTGGTTACTATTTTTGGTGTTCAAACGTTTGAACACGTTACCGAACCTTCAAAGCTGATCTCTGCATTACCGCTTCTTAAATCGGCAAATACCAATAAGGACATCCCTCTTGCCAAAATAAAAAAAGATATTATTAAACAATCTCAAACAATGTCAGCCAGAGAATTAAATGAACATATAAAAGGGTTAAAAGTTGAATATGGTTTCAGGAAATCAGACTCTGAAAAACCTGCAGAGAAGTCAACTGGAGTAATTAACCAGTTAGATGTTTCTAAAAATGAAGCATCTTGGTGGACACCTGAAATGGAAGCCGATAAGAAAAAAAAGGATAAGCTTAAATCAACAATAACAGTAAAGTTTCAACACAACATAGATCTTTACGAGGGTTATATTAAGCAGTGTCGCCGTTCAAAAAAAGAAAAAGAACAAAACGAAGGGCGGATAATGGCTTATCAGGTAGCAATTTCAGATTTAAAAGAATTGCTGAAAAAAATATTGAAAGATATATAAATAAAGGTTTTAAAAAAGTATAAATAGTTATTAAATCAAGCCCTGGCTACGTCAGGGCCATTTACTACTCCATCTCTACACAAACATATTCAATCTCTGCAAACAGCTTCTCAATCTCAATAAAAGTTTCATTCAGCTGTAGCTGCAGCTGATCAACTTTTTCTTGCCGGTTGGCAGCTTCAATCGGCTCTTCAATTGACTTCACAATCTGCTTCATCTTCCAAATCTGATCCGTCATCAGATACTTTCTTTCAATCAGTTTTTCAATACTATATCCCAGGCTTTCAACCTTCCGGACCGCCTTCCGCCTTTCAGCTTTCTTCTTATCGGCAATATCTGTCATATCATAAAACTGGTTTAACGTTACAGAAGCCGATACATAAGTCTCCGTGTCCGGTGAATTCACCTGGTCATAAGGTGATCTTCTTGAAACACTCACCTCCGGTAAAAACCGTAGAGAATCTTTCCATCGGTATGTATCTGTATCATTGATACGCCTTTTTGATTCTACCAGAGTCTTTTTTAGATCCCGCATCTCATTTTCTTTATTATTTTTACTTTCTTCGGCTGAAAGTCCGATACTTTGAATAAAAATTATTGCTATTATAAAAGTGTTTATTATTTTATTCATAATATTTCCTCAAAGGGGTTCATGGATGAAGCCAGTCGTATTGCTCGCAATGGTTAAGGATTTGCAGATTTATATCAAAGACATCAAAGACCTTGATAAAAATAATCTCGTTGAGATTAACAAAAAACTCATTAAAATATCGTCAGAAGTGAATGAAAATCTCGAAAAAATTTAGATCTTTTTTTGCTCTTTTCATCCCGTTTTGTTCGAAAAAGCTTTGAACAAAATCGCCCTTTTGTTCCAAAACCGCCCGGAATGATGTATGATGCAGTCATTATCGCATCGTGTTTATCGTGATTCCGGTCTAATAATGGTTTAGTTTTGTGTTTAAAATTGATGGTTTTTTATCGTAAATAATGTGCTAAAATGAATGAAATTGAATGAAGAATAAAACTCAAAAAATCCCGCTCTTTCTTTCTCAGAAAGAAGTTGATGATCTGATACGTGGCGTGCGGAAAGAGAGGCATAAACTCGGCCTTTATCTGATGTCATACGGTGGGCTTCGTGTGTCCGAAATGTGTAATTTGAAAGTATCTGATGTTCACCTGCAACGGAATTTTATGATCATTACAGGCAAAGGGAATAAGCAGAGAGTCGTCCCGATAAATGCCACTCTTCAGAAGATGCTTGAATCATATTTCAGTAAATACAGTTATAAATTAAATCCCGATTCCCTGCTTCTTGGTGGTGCCCGTAATTCCTGGCATTATGTTATAAAGAAATATTCCGAACAGAATCTCGGTAGAAGAGATGTTCACTGTCACACCCTCCGGCACTCATTCGCAACCGGACTTTATGAAAAGGATGTACCTATAGAGAGAATCTCCCAGATCCTCGGTCACTCCAAACTTGATACAACTCTTATATATTCAAGGATCTCTATTGAGCAGAAGAAAGATGCGGTAATGACCCTTGATGGTCCTCGTGGCCGCTTATTCACATTTGCCCGGTCATTCAGAAAAAAAACAGATATAACAGTAAAAAGCTCCGGCTCTCTAATCGGAAGAGAGAAGGAATCCGAACTTATAAACAATTATATCAAAAAGAAAATTTCCGTGATCCTCTCCGGAGGCAAGGGAAGCGGTAAATCAGCGATCCTCCGCCACATCCCCGATGCGGTTTTTATAGATGAATATAAAAAGAAACAGACCCTTGTGAAAATAATTCTATCTGCTTCAGCTGGTTCTGATGGTACGCTTTTATCAGCAGATGATAAGGTTTATAAAGAGGCAGAGAAGCAGTTTAAAAAGCTATCAATTGATGAGTTGCTTAATGAGCTTAAGAACTTTAATAAAACCATAATCTTTGACGATATAACAGGGCTTTCAAAAACCGATAGATCAACAATATCAAAGCTTTCTGAATTGACTCCAGTTCTTGCGGCAAGTTCCAGAACTGCGGATAAAAAACTGTTTAAAACCTTTGTTGAAATTAAACCGCTTAAAAGACATTTCACCAGGTTAATTCTCTCAGAAATGGTACAGATAACTGATCCCCGGAAGAAAGAATTAATGATAGATGATGTACTGCATCAGGCAGGGGATAATCTGAAAGAAGCCGAATACATCTCCCGTCAGATGACAATGGGTAAAACCAGTGAAGAGGTAATCACTGACGAAAGGATCAGCAACCAGGAATCAATCGCCCCTTTCCTTCTCATTCTGGTTCTATTCTTCGCAGCATATGTTCTCAAGTCTTATGCTTCGGCAATGGTAGCTTTAAGTTATGCCCTTCTGGTTGTGTTCAGAATGGTATTTTACAAATACATCTTTATGCCCGCGAGTAAGAAGTGACAGCAACGACACATTATGCTTTTTCATATCTTTTATGTGCTGCAGCTGGTATGGAGCCGGCCACTGCCCTCACAGCTTCCCTGTTCTCCCTGCTCCCGGATATAGATCATCCGGAGAGTACAATCGGCCGTATATTCTCCCCTTTATCAAAATATATTCAGCGGAAATATGGCCACAGAACAGTTACACATTCAATATTCGCAATCATGTTTATCTCAGCTGTTCTTCTCCCCCTGCTTCTTATTCCCAGGCTTTTACAGTGGGGCAGTCCATTCTGGACTGGTTTGTATGCAGCTGCTCTTCTTGCGTTTTCCAGTCATATATTTATAGATCTTTTTAATAAATCCGGTGTTCGTATCTTTTCACCATTTTCACAGAAGGAATATATCTCCTTCAGAACTCCATCCCTGCGAATACTTGTTTCTTCATGGCAGGAATATATTCTTCTGTTTGTAATTGTATTCTTCGCTTTTACTGTTACAGGTGAGGGCTTCTCGATCCACAAGGCTGTCCGTTCTGTCGGTAAAATGATCTATAAGAATTATGATAATGCGGTTAAAGATTATCAGGAGAACAGCGCTTATTTCTGTATGGCTCATATAGATTATTTTGACAATATAGAACGGCGTATTATTATCGTAGATCTTCCGGTTCTCAATATGTATCCGGAATCCGGTGTGTTCCTCCGGAACAATGAAAGACTTGTAATCGGTAAAGAGAATATCAATGAAATTACAGTTGAGAAAACAGATAAACAGGTAATAACAAAAAGGATCTCCGGTAGTGATCCGGCTCTTCTTAAAAGTATTCCAAATGGATCGTATATCTCCGGAACAATAGACGTTAAAAATTATTTTCCGGAACTTAAATCAAACAGCTTTATAACAGTAGACCGCAGATCAGACGGTGCAGGTTTTATATTAAAATGCGCTGCTCCCTGGGAGATTTCCCGCATTCTAAATCTTCATAATGAAATTGGTGTTGAGATAGAGAAGCTTAAAAAGAAGCTCTGCTCATACCAGATAGATCAGCTGAGGGGTGAAGAATCAGAATTAAAAAAAAGGATTGAAACGTTACGGAAGAAAGGGCTATATAATAATTATGGTCGTATATCAAAGCTTACTGCGGAGATGAAGAAGATTCAGTCGAAGATTAGCTCTCTTGAAATGAAAGAGAGCATGGGCGGTGATGCGGAGATACAGGAGAAGATTAATCTGCTAACTAATGGCTTCCATTTTTACTTCGATCTTGTAGTATTTGAGATGTAGCTAAATAAAGAATAGACAAAATAATTCTTAATGTGTAAAGATCTTCATGTATAACAGCCTAATAGATATAAATAAAGAGAGAAAGACAATGTTGGCTAATGTTGAGTTACGATATAAAAAGGAAATATCAGGCCCTGAATCGGATTTTATAAATAGTTTTTTATCTAACTATAAACAGGAATATTCAGATGATAAAAAAACAATGACCATATTTTCAGAACCATTTGTCGGCTCCGGATTTCCTGATTTAGTAATGGTCAGATGGGATAATGAAAAACCAAAAAAATGGAATGAAGAAAGAAATAATATTAGCAATATTGATCTTAAAATAATTCATCACATGATGGTTAATCCGGGAATTTATTCTATTGAAAATCTGAAGTTGCAATTAGGTTATTCTGAAAAAATCATATCCGGTTCAGTTCAAAGAATGAAAGATGCTGGCTTGATTAGAGAGGATAAAAAAGGATTAATCAGAATCGGAAATAAGAAAGAATTATTTTTTATTCAATCAATAATTGCAATTGAAGCAAAGATGAAAAATTGGAAGAAGGCATTTATTCAGGCTGAAGCTAATCAATGGTTTTCTTCTGAAAGTTATGTGTTATTACCGGATTTTATAATTAATGAAGCTATCATTAATCATGCAAATTTATCCACTGCTGGTCTGATCTCTTTTGGGGATGATGGTATTAAAATATTAAAAAAACCTGAAAAAAGAAAAATGCCTGTTTCTTTTTGTTCCTGGATTTTTAATGAAAATATCGGCCGTTCATTATGGGGTGATGGGGATAATTATGGATTTATCTGAGATACAGAAAAATTTTCCGCATCTTAAAGATATAACCCCTCTTGCAAAAGGCGGGTATAAAACGGTATTTAGAGCAAAGAGTGATCTTCATGGTGATGTTGTTCTCAAAATTATTAATCCAGGTAATGATAAAGATGAAATAACCGAACGTATAAAACGTGAAGTTAGAGCTGCTGAAGTAATTGAATCAGTTCACATCCCACAAATTTTTGAAAGCGGTATGTTAAATGTTGGTAAAGAAGAATTGTGGATTATAGAACAATGGATAGATGGAAAAACATTGCGGGAACATATGCAATCAGGCCGGAAATATTCAATATCAGAGATCTACAATTTTTTAGAGATAATGCTTCAGATAATAATTCAGGCTGAAATAAAAAAAATTGTTCATCGTGATATTAAACCTGAAAATATAATAATTGATACTACTGATAAGATATGGCTTATAGATTTTGGTATTTCACGCCATCTTGATTTATCATCTCTCACGAATAGTAATATTCCATTCGCTCCCTGCACAATCGGTTATGCCTCTGCGGAACAGTTTAGAAACCGGAAACGTGAAATTGATTCAAGAACAGATCTTTTTGCAATCGGCGTTGTTGCGTATGAAATGATAATTGGCGAAAATTTCTATATCAAAGATGCCAGAGATGCATTTCAAGTCATACGGAAAATAGAAAGAGATCATCTTCCGGTTATTAAAATTGCTGGCGATTCGCAATATCTCATGGCAAATTTTATTCAAACAATAGGTGATAACCGGTTCTCAAGACGCCCGTCTTCAGCTTTCGAAGCATATGAAATATTAAAAACAATAAAATCAACTCTGGTTTTTTGAGGTAATTTATGGAACTCTATCTACAAATGGGACATGGCATGATGGATCATGCTAAAACGTTGATTTCAAAATGGGGTGGCGGAACTTGTATATTAAGTCCCAGAGATATGAAGATTGAACAGATAGAACGCTTCAGCCAAGAAATACATAATTTAAATGGAAAAATTGCAATAGACCCTCAATTCTATCAGCCGTATTCGGATCACGATAAACTTACAAATCATTCGTTCTGGCCTGAAAGTTTTGAAACCAGTAATTTCTTTTCAGGTTCGGGTATTAGTGAAATGATAAATGATCTTTTGAATAATTATAATTTAAAAACACTGTCCGATATATTTATTATCCCGGGCAGATTTACTGACATTATAGATGACGATTGGAAGAAATATAACGATATTCTGATAACTGAAGTATTAAAAAAAAATATCAGCACGCCTGTTTATATGACACTAAGTCTTTCATCGGAAGTTATATATTCCGAAGAAATGGTTCATGAACTCCTTGAACATATTGAAGATTGGAATGTTACCGGTTATTATATTGTTGCGCAACATCCTAAGGATAATTATTTGATAGCAGATGCTTCATGGCTTGCAGGTCTTATTGATTTATGTGCCGGTATTAAACTTCTCAATAAAAAAATAATCGTCGGTTATGCAAATCAGCAGCAGCTGTATTTAGCCCTTGCAAAAGTTGATGCAATAGCTACAGGTACTTGGCTGAATGTAAGGGCATTTTCTCTTGATAAATTTGAGAAGGCAGAAGAAGATCAGCAGAGCAGACGCTCCACCTGGTATTATTGTCCACAGTCATTGTCTGAGTATCAAATTCCTTTTATGGATATTGCAAAACGTTCCGGTATAATAGATAATTTAAAAGCTGAATCATTATTTGATTCCAGTTATGCGGATATCCTTTTCACCGGTGCTCAGCCAACCTCTGTAGAGTTTTCCGAAAGAGAGGCATTTAGACATTATTTGCAATGTCTTCATATTCAGACAGATTTAACTCATAAAAATACTTTTGATGAAACTTACTTATATCTAACGCAAATGTTTGATGCTGCGGGTAAGCTTGCATCTTATTTTAAATCACGAGGTGTTCGTGCAAAGTATAAGGATTTTAGTGATGTTTATGAGGATACTATCTCCGCGCTGGATCTCTTTAAAACAACTCGAGGTATGATTTTTAAGCATAAATGGAATAGTTTGTGAATATATTTCTAAATACTGTTATTTATTTCATTGAGGTTCGATCTTTTTATCTCCCAGAGGTCTTAAAAGAGAAATAATCATTCCGTGAATTTGAAAGCCAGCTTGATGCTACTATTAACGTGTGGTCTATACGTTAATAAAATAACACAGTTCTACGCATAACAGCAAATTATAAAATATACACTACATTTAAAGACAGCTATTTTTTTTATTCTTTGGACCTTCCAGAATATCACTCCCAGTGTAAATTGCATAAAAGTCTTATGAAAAATCTCAAATTATTCACTCATGAACTGGGCAAAGAATTTTTTTTATTGTAAAAATACTTGAAAAACTATTTTTTAAAAAAAATTAAAAATAGAACAATGTGTTTTTTCATGATTCTTTAACTTTTTTAAATAGTTTCTTCTTTAAAAGCACTTAAAAAATAGAGTCATTGTGACTATTCCAGGTTATATATTATCAATGAGACATAAAAAAAGTGGTTGATTAATAATAAAGCGTATTTTATAGTAAAAATTAATAAAGAAAGCTCTCTTTTGGAGACTTTTTCTTATTTTTAAGGGAATTATATAGAGTATGTGAATATGATCAAGTCTTAAAAATACAAAACCTGAAGCTGGACACTTCAGGTTAGTATTACGGGTGTTAGCCCGAATTGACAGTCAAATTGTTAATTAGTATATGCTTCTAAAGCACTACTTCTGTCAATTCGAAAACACCCAAAATTGTTAAAAATTTATAAAAAAATGGGTGTCAAACTATGCAAAAATTTATCTCCAACAATCGGTCATATGATCATGTAAGGGCGAATAATCATTCGCCCTTTATTTACATAACACCAACCTTCGGCATCAAGTAAGTACAAGGCAAACTTACAGTGATCCGCATCAGTCGTGGAATCATCAAGCTCGCCCGCGGTCAGGGGAGTAATCTTGAGGACTATCGATACTACTGTATTGCACGTCACCACTATGCTCTCCGCTCAGGGATCTTCTCGCTTGATGAATTCTGCGATCTTTTGCATTCAGAATACGAATATGCCTCACTGCACCGTAAACCGGGCAACGACCGGACACGTTTCAAGCAGCGTCTTGTTAAAATCATTCAAAAATCAATGCTCTTTGCAGAGCTTCTTGACGGCCGCTACAAGGCCAATTCCGAAAAAGGCTTACTCTCCAGGTATAACAAGGGCCATAATAAGTCTATGTGGTACGTATTACCTGATAAAAAAATATTAACATCAAAAAAGGAGTTCTTTGACTTCTGCGTAGGCTCACTACTTGCGGGGGGCAGATTCCAGGCCAATAAAAACATTGCAGAGCAGTGCGGTGTCTCGGTCAGGAGGATTCAGTTTGCCACATCCCGTAACAGCAAAAACAAAACATTTATCAAACGTTACAATTTTTTAGAGGATTTCTCCGGCACTTCAAAAGATGTCGAGAAATTTCGCGCGATTCTTTTCAATGCGCATGGTATTTCATCACCCCTCCCCCGGAAGACTAAAAAGGGTTGGGTGGTACGGCTTAACGCTCCAAATACTTACAGGGCTAACTTGTTGTGCGGGGTTAAAGGGGACAGGGCACAACCACTGGTGGTGAATGTAAGTAAAAAAGAGGAGAGCTGGTTTATACCTGCATTTGAAACGGGTAAGTCGAAATTAGTCTCGGACTATTCTGATGAAAAACGCTGGATTTTCAATGACAATGTATACAGCACAAACCGCTATATACAGGACAACAGCAAGTTCATGTCATAATATATATTTGTATTTATAGTTTTTGTTCACCCTAAGGGGTATTTGGCCTATAGGATTCCGCCCTTCCCGGCCATGGTTAAGCCCAAATCGTGTTATCGGGATATACAAGCGGATGCTTTTTAAAATGATTATTAAGCCTTCAGGTGTTCCAAATCAGCAGGGGTTTTACCGGCAATTTGTGTATTATTTAACAAATTACCTTTATTCGACCGACCAAACCCCTCTGAAAAAATGGCGGTAATTACAATGCGGTTTAAAATTGGATTATTTTTAATATTATTCTCAATCTTTGCTGCAGCTGCTGAAAAAGCAGTCATCAAACGGATTATTGATGGTGATACTATTTCTGTCTTTTCCGGCGGAAAAATATTAAAAATACGCTTAATAGGGATTGATGCCCCAGAAAGTATGGAAAATAAAAAATCTCTTCGTAATTCAAACATGTCCGGTAAAGATATTAAAACAATAATATCGCAGGGAAAACAGGCTATAGCATTTTTAAAGACTCATCTGAAGAAAGGAGATGTGGTTTTTCTTGAATTTGATATAGTTAATCATGATAAATACGGCCGGACCCTGGCTTATGTCTATCTTTCCGATGGAAGATTCCTCAATAATTTGATGATTTCTTCAGGTTATGCCTCCCCTCTTACAATAGCTCCTAACGTAAAATATAAAGATCTTTTTTTAAAATCATTCCAGACTGCCAGGGAGAATAAAATCGGGCTATGGGCTGACAAATAGTACTTTTTTTTGGCTGGTCTTGATATTTTTTCAAAAATATTCAGAATTCCATAGTTTCTAATTTATAGACTTAGAGTTTTTGTTCATGGGGTCTTTTTAAAATTTCACGAAAATGATAAATTTTATGGAGTTTCGGTTAAATCAATTAAAACTTGATCTATCCTTTATCTCTGCGGTGTAAAATGAGTTTGAAAGTTTCATTCTGGCAAGATATAAAGCATTAAAAAAAGTTTCAGCAGCTCTTGTAATGGCATTTGAACAAAAAATCAATTAATATGGTTTAGTTCATAATGTTCCATTAAGCTTTTCTATAATAGGTAAAATTCATCCGGGATGAATTAAAAAGACAGGTGAACAAAAACACTAAACATCCGGAAGCACATCTCTCCATAATGTTTAAAATATTAAATAATGTCTTCTCGCCAGACCAATAAAAGAATGTAACTTTAAATTACTGTTCTTATCTAAAATTAATTAAATCTGTATAAGTCTGTCATCCAATTGTTTAAATCAAATATAAATAAATTCTGTGGAAATACATATTTAAAAAATATAATGATAATCTTAAGATGGTGAAAACATGAAATTCTCGAATAAATCCTATTTTATTACTATACCAGTTTTAGTAATACTTATTGCCGGCGGTTTAAAATACAGTACAGGAAGCAGCGGAATTCAGTTCGGCAATACCGGGGTATCTCCGGTGAAATCTGAAGCCGAATCGGCAAAAGCATTTGAAACACAGAATGTATTCAGAAAAATATTCAGCCAGAATAAAGACTCGGTTGTATTTATAACAACCGAACAATTAGTAAAAGTCCGGAATCCGTTTTTTGATGATCCTGTGATGAGAGAATTTTTCGGTAGAGAAAACGGTTCAAAAGTACAGAAACGGACAGGTCTCGGGACAGGTTTTATCATTTCAGAAGACGGGTATATCTGCACAAATCATCATGTAATCAATGGCGTGGATAAAGTTGTTGTTAATATAAACGGTAAAAACTATGAGGCAAAAATAATAGGTTCAGACGAAAGAACAGACCTTGCCCTTCTTAAAATAAACCCGAAAAGTAAACTCTCCCCTGTATATTTCGGTGATTCAGATAAAGTTCAAGTTGGCGACTGGGCAATCGCGATAGGTAATCCCTTCGGGCTTGATAAGACATTTACAGTAGGTGTAATAAGTGCAACAGGTAGACGTGACGTTGATTTTATGGGGGGATCACATCTCCAGACAGATGCGTCAATCAATCCCGGCAATTCAGGGGGGCCCTTAATCAATATATACGGGGAGGTTATCGGTATAAACCGGATGATCTACTCAAAAAGCGGCGGATATATGGGGATCGGATTTGCAATTCCGATGAATACAGCCAAATCGATACTAACTCAGCTTCAGAAAAATAAAAAAGTAAAAAGAGGCTATCTTGGTGTTAACATTGTCCCGGTTTCAGAAGAGGATGCCAAACAGATGGGGCTTGAAAATAACCAGGGAGCTTTTGTCGGGGATGTCGTAAACGGCAGTCCGGCTGAATCCGGCGGAATGATGGTTGGCGATGTAATTGTGCAGATTAACAATAGAAACATAACTGAAGTTAATGAGTTATTTCAGGCAATAGAGGAAGCTGCTATAGGGGATACTATCACAGTTACAGTATGGCGTCATGGTGAATTAAAAAAACTCTATATCAACATCAAAGAAAGGCCGGGTAATTAATCAAAAAGTTAAAGTATTCATTAAAAAATAAATGCTTTAAATAATTATTTCTCTATGGGCAATTTCTTAAATTTACCCATAGAGAAATATTAAATTGTAACATTAATCCTGAAGCAAGCATCATATTTTATTCAATCCGCTTAACAGCTAATTTAGATATAAATCTATTACTATGTAAAATTGCACTAATAATGCCATGGCACAGCTGCGCGGTTATAACATTACAGGGGTAAAAATAATGAACAGAAATTTAATAGCCGTAAAGTCCGGGCTTCTCTCTCTGTTGGCAGTGATTCTATTCACAGGTGTGAATGTCTCGGCTAACGAAAATAATTCCAGTGTCCGGAATTCTCCTTCGAATGAAATTATAAAACTGACAATCAACCGGTCTAATCTAATAATGTATCCGGGCGGCAGTTTTCAACTGATAGCATCTGCTATTGATAATAAAGGGAAAAAAATTGCAGTCACTCCATCATGGAAAATAAAGAGCGAGGTTCCGTCGTTCGGTGAAATTGATAAAACTGAAGGAGACAGGGTTATTTTTAACGCACTTACCTCCGGCTGCGGTTCATTAATAGCTGTTTATAATAATGTAGAGGCGGAAGTTCATGTTGAAATATTTAAACCGGGTCATTCAAACAAACAGCTTCATAAGCAAAAGAAGCAGCAGTAAATAAAATATAAAAAGATAAAGAGAGTACCCTGTGAAAAAAAGAGTTTTCAGAATTGTTGCTTCCTTCATGTTATTTTTTATTTTTGCCGCACCTTCATACTCAAAAAATGTATATATTCTCTGTTATCATGCTTTTCTTGACAAGAAAGATCCCTATTCTATAACCGTTGATCAGTTCAGGGATCAGCTTAATAAACTGAAAAACAGCGGATTTACCTTCGTTGCGTTTGAAGATGTTATTAATGACAAGGTTACAGGCAACAAAAATATCCTCATAAGCATAGATGACGGTAATCATTCGGTTTATCAGACATACTATTCAGTATTGAAACCGATGGGGATCAGGCCGATTCTCGGGATTTACCCCGCGATAATCGGCAGAGTAAAATATGCCATGAACTGGGACCAGGTAAAACAGCTTTCTGATGAAGGGTGCTATATCGCCTCTCACGGATATCATCATATGTTTTTATCTCAGAAATATTATAATGAAGATCCCGTCAGTTTTAAAAAAGAGATTTATTTATCAAAGAAGATACTCGAAGAAAAACTTAACCGTAAGATAGAAACAATGCTGTACCCTTTTGGTGTTAACAGCGAAATAGCTTTAAGTGAACTTAAAAATGCCGGCTATAAATACGGCATGACAATAGATCAGGGAGTAACTCCCCTGCCCGTCAGAGATAATTTTCAGATTCACCGGTATCTTATGACAAAGCCGGGATTAAAAAGTGTAATCGCAAATATTATCAGACATGCTGATACAGCTTCAAAAGATACAGCTCTTCAGAACAGCAGAGAAACAGATTTAACATTAACAAGCGATGGTTCCATTTTCAACTATCCTGAAAGAATAAATAAATTTTTAACAGGTGCTTTAGAATTAAATTTAAAGAATCCGCCTGAAAAAACAATCAGTGTAAAACACAAAGACGTGAAGCAAAAATCACGAAAAAATTCAGCTTCCATAAATAAAAATAAAATAGCAGCTAAAACTGAGAAGAAAGCACAGAAGAAAAAAAAGGCGGTGTGAATAATTTAAAGAGATCGAGGTTTAGTTATATTTAATTATAATCTCTTTCCACATTTCCGGGCTCTCCATGCCCAGACGCCAGAATCCTATTGAGTCAACAAACTTGCGGTAATAGATAAATTTTTCAATTGTGGCATTTACGTCATCACAATAAAGGATCTCTTTTGAACTATCGCTGTATTTGATTTTATATCCCGTTTCAGGTGAATACTCTTTTGTTGAATTTTTGCCTGAAATGAGTTTTGTTATATTCCCTGTTTTGACAGAGCGGCTTTTCGTTACATATTTTGTTGTTGTTATTGTACGGCATTTTTTCCCTTTTTTAACATTTGCTGCGTGTTTTTTCTTTGGATGAATTTTTTTTACAATTTTAATATCCCTCCATGCCCTGCCGTAAAGCGGTATACCCATAATAAGTTTTTCCGCCGGTATTTCAGTTATCGCGTAGCTTATGACGTTAATCCCCCACGAAAGAGAAGCGACCGGTCCCGGCTTGCTTGTACTCCAGTGCTGATCATAGGCCATTATAAATACCCTGTCCACAATATCTGATACAGCCTTATAATCATAAGCATCCTTTACTTTTCTCGGTTTGGCCGGTAAAGCAACACTCAGTGTTTTACCCGGTTCCAGTCCTGCTTTTATCAGCTTTAGAAATTCAAGAAAATTGCCGGCATCATCAGGACTGATAGCTTCAAAATCGATCTGCACTCCATCAAATTTTTTTGATACTTCAATTATATCATTCACAAGCAGGGCTCTGGCATCTTTCTCCGGATTGAGTATAAAACGCATCATCGATGTATTCTGGAGATCGGCGATTACCATATGGATTTTTCTTTTTCTGCCGTTTAATTCCGGCAGAATGGGGGGTGTTACATTAATGTTTATTCTACCTTCAGAATTGATTCCGCAGCTGAAATAGCATACATCCGTTACAGGCTCATCACCTTTAAAGACCTTTTCTTCACCGCGCATAAGGTATCCCCAGACCTCCCTGAATTCAACAGGTGACTGTAAATTTTCAGCGGAATTTTTATTTATATCAGTTTCATTATACTGCGTGATTACTTCCGGAGATTGCTGTTTAATAACGGTCTCTTCTGCTGAGAGAGTAACCCGGGATGAAAAAGTCACAGAGATTAGTAGTAAAAATGCAGTTAATGTTTTTTTCATAATATACCATAAGATAAAATCAGGCTTTATGCTGATTTTTTAATTTAAGATTTTTAGATCTTAATTGTGCCTTTATAAATTATCGGGTTACTATAGTCCGGATAGATAAAATATTTGTTAACCGGCATATTTTATTCTTAGAAATTTGAAAATATCCCATAATAAAATAATCAGAATAAAAATCATAGATGCATAAAGAATAAGATCACCATATATAGAGTAAAATGTTTTAACATTTTGAGATGTATCGATTTCGCCAGTTAGAAAACTTTTTTTAAGTATAGGGATGGTGCTCACTACTTTTCCCTTCGGATCAATAATTGAACTGACGCCGGTATTTCCGGCTCTTACCATCCATATACCGTTTTCAACCGCGCGGAAAATGGAAGCCGAATAGTGCTGATAGTGGCCGTTGTAAGTATCTGTCCATCCGTCATTGGTTATATTTACGAAGAAATCGGCACCCATTCTGCGGTAATCCCTGCAGCGTCCTGTAAAGATACCTTCGTAACAGATAAGGTTACCGTACTTTAATCCATTTACACTAAAAAGTTCAGGGTTTTTTCCCGGTACAAAGCTTGATCCTCCGAAACTTTCAACCAGATTTTTAACCGGTACCAGCCATTTTTCATACGGGAACCACTCTCCGAAGGGTACAAGATTTATTTTTGAATAAGTCTGCATAACCTCCCCCGAACCGCTGATCAGAACAGCGTTATTCTGCGGGTAATAGTTCAGCAGATCCCCGTTTTTTTTGACAGTGAGCCCTATCTCGCCTGTAAGCAGCGGTTTGCCGTTCTCTTTTATAAAATTTATAAGCCGTTCATCGAAGCTGTCTCTCCCTCCGGTTATTGCCCTGAAGGATATCAGTTCAAGCGTTGCTGATTCGGACCATACAATAAAATCAGGATTCGACTTGAGCGATTCCCTGGTTAATTGAATAAGTTCCGCAAGATAATTGAATCTATTCCCTGACCAGTTCTCCCAGGGAGAGATACACGACTGAATAACAGCGACTTTCAGGGTCTTGCCATTAACGTCTTTGTTTTTGATGGATAGCCTGATGAATCCCGATATGGTAATGACAACAATCAGGAGTGAGACCGCTGTAAATCTGATAAAATATTTATTGTTCATGATGTCTCTGAGCCGTGTAAAACCGTTAAAAGAGATCAGAAATTGGGCGAAGGCAGAATTAAACATAATAATAATAAAATTTACCCCGAGTATACCGGTAACCGAAGCCATCTGAATAAAAGGGGTAAATGTGTACTGGGAGTATCCGATATATGTCCACGGGAAAGCCAGAAATCCCAGAGATTGTATATAATCAATTATTATCCAGACAGAGGGATAGATAATAATTCTGAATCCCGGTAATTTTTGAGAGAGATATTCCGAAATGGAGACTTTTAAAGTAAAAAATACCGTCAAACTCGGTATTAAAAAAAGAAGTACAACCGCATATCCTCCCGGAACTTTAGCTCCAAAGTTCCCTATCCAGCCATAGGCAAATAAGTGTCCGGCAAGTCCGGTAATAAATGAAGCAAAGAATGTATCTTTTGCAGATTTTCCTGTTACATAACAGAAAAGAGGAACTAAAGAAAACCATGCAATAACCGGAAAAAATTTTAACAGTACAAAATCATATGACGGAAAAGAGAGAAATATTAATATCGCTGTTGCAGTATAATACTTTCTTTTCAGCAGTTTACTTAATCTGTTCATTTTAAATCCCTAAATAATAAATAAATCAGGCAATTATTTCTTTTTTTCTTGATCTCATGTGGAGCTCAATGCAGATCAATGCTGTTGCCGGCATACTGAGAAACATTCCGATACATCCGATTGCGGACTGAACGAGCTCGCGTAAAACGGGATTATAATTGAGCACCATGGCAAAGGGGAGACCGGGTTCCAGTTTAAGCGCGATAAGGAGTACCAGGGGGAGTGAACACCCGACATAGGCGAACAGCAGGGTATTCATCGTAGCCCCAAGCATGTCAGAACTGACTGTAACAACGGACTTGAAAGCCTCTTTGAAGGATATCTCAGGGTGTACACGGAATATCTCCTCGGTTGCCGAAGCAATTGAGATACATACGTCCATTATCGCACCCAGGGCAGAGATGATAATTCCTGAAAGAGCAAGCCCTTTAAGGTCTATATCAATTGAAGACGCATAAAATACGGTCATCATGTCATTGCTTACAATGCCGGGGAGTCTTAGCATCCATCCCGATGCAAGCGCTAAGGTTGTTGATATTATCACGCCGCTTGCGGCTCCTATTATGGCCGCCAGAGTTTTTTTCTGAAATCCCATTATTACAGGTATCGTTACAACAATAGCAAAAAGCGAAATAGCTACAGTCATAGGTATCGGTGATTTACCCTTTAATGTCATAGGGACCAGAAGGAAAAAAAGAAGAATTATTGTTGAAATAAGAGATGCCATTGAAAGGACACCCCTTAACCTTCCGACAGCTATGATAGATATGAGGAGCAGTATCCCGAGCATTATTATGCCGCTTGAATTTTGAATGTCATAAATTGATATATAATCAATCTCATTCGATCTGAATTTTGCAATACCGACAAAGACTGTATCCCCCTCCTCATAGAACATCCCTTTCGGCATGTTGTCATCACCCTTGAACTCAACTACATGGGACTCACCTTTTTTAACTCCATCGAGTATATTCAGATGAATCCGCACCATAATATCGTAAGGGTTGTTTTCATCCCCTTCCACGCGTTCAATTTTTTCAACCAGTGCACGGGTAAAAATCCGCTGGTCATTAAATATTTTTTTTTCTACAGCGGCAAGCGGTGCTGAAAATATAGATACAATTAAAAAAAGTAATACCGGGAGCAGGCGAAGTCTGTTCATATAATAAAGCCTCATTGTAAAATTTCGGATGATAATATGGAATTATCAGAAAAGAATTGTTCGGGTATAAGACTTTTTACAGACCAGTTAATGCCATCTTTCGGAAACGGCAGAACAACGATCAATAAAATAGTAACCTGAAACTCAATTTTGATACAGAAGTAATTATATTTTTTAAAAAATAATTTATATGGTGTCCATTGATGAGCAGATTAACAAGCCTCCCGTACAGATGTTTTAAAATTTTTCTTATAGTTTTTTTGGGCAGCGCAGTTGTCTATATTGCCGCCAGGTCTATAGAGTGTGTTTCGATTTCAAAATCAGGCCATCTTAATCTGCACCCGGTAAAAACCTGTGTTTCTCATAAACAGGGGGGTGCTGTTACAAAATTATTCTGCCGGATAAAGATAGTCTCATGAAAATTTTAGAAAACAGTTTTCAGCTTTATCCTGAAATCAGGTAATTATCTTTTATAATTTATAAAGTGGAGTTGTACAATGAGTATATTTTACACCCGTATTTACCAGAGTATTAAAATTTTTATCCTGATTGTTTTTGGCAGCGTCTGCGTTCATATAGTCACACTCTCTATTGATTATTTTTCATTCACCGGACCTACAGCAGACGGATTATCTTCGGCAATACATAACCAGCTGACAGTTCATGTGCTCCCGATTATGCTGGCTTATGGATCGCTTTTTACAGTGATTTATTTTTTATGGCAGAAGTACCATAGGGAGATCGAGCTTCAGCACGCAAAGGATATTCAGCTCCGGAATGAACAGGCAGTATTAGAGACAACCCAGCAGTTAACTGCTATAATGGCCCAGTATATAACCAGGCATAATAATGAAATCAAGGAATGGATCGAAACTCGCAGGATAAACGGCCAGGTCCCTCCACGCCTTGAAAATGCAAACCGTAAAATATCCGAGGCACTGGAAGCTATGACAGAAATCAGCTATGTGCTCCCTTATACGGATAAAAATACAAATACGGATTATGTAAAATACCTTGAAAATTTCCTTTCCGAAACATTAAATTGAAATCATGATTAGATCGTCCGGTGTACAGTTTTAATGTATAATTATCCGGGGGTGTTATTTCCCCCTTTTTATGCAGTACTTTACCAGTCCTTCCAGTATATCCGCTTTCCTCGATCCCGCCGGAATTAATCTTCCATTAAGAAATACTGTAGGTGTGCTTTCTATTCCGAGTTTCTCGGCTTCATTATACTCGCGGGAGATGAAGCTTTCGGTCTTTTCCGATAAAAAAATCGTATTAAATGACTTGAAGTTCAATTTAAAATTTTTTGCCAGCTCTGAGACTGTTTTTACAGTAAACTGATTACTCTTTGTATGATACCAGTCAAAAAGAAGACCGGAGAATTCCATGAACCTGTTCTGACTGTAAGAGCTGTAAGCCGCCTTAGCCGCTATGCATGCACCGGCAGAAGGATCATCCCTCCCCCTTTCAAAACTTTTGCATGTGCCGTCGATTGGAAAAAATTTATATGAAACCGAAATCTCATCGGGGTATTTTTTCTCAAGTTTCTGAACCAGCTCAAACTCCTTTTTGCAGTGACTGCATGTGTAATCAAAAAAAATGATTAAATGCGCGGCTGCTGTTTTCTTCCCGAAAAAAGGCACTCCTTCCAGATTTATATTCAGAGTTTCTGCCGTTTCATACAGCCGTATCGCGTATTTCAGACGCTCTTCGGGAGTCCCTCCATTTTTCTTATCAGCAATGATTCTGGCACCGGTGCTGAGGCCGACAGCCGCAGCTGCAGAGAGCACAATGATAATTAATAGTCTGTAAATATTTTTTTTAAAGTACATTACCATTCGCAGTGTCCTCTTTTAAAGTATTTTCATGTCTGTACAGCAGGATTGAAGTTACAAAAATAATAAAAGTCGATATATAGGTCATCACGCAGAGCGGGCAGATAACTTTTATTATAAATATGGAAATCAGATAAAGAACAATGTCTCCCGCAAATCCGGTTCCGGCAATAATTGAAATAAAAAGAAGTGCGGATTTTACATCAAGGCTCTTTCTTTGCAATACTCCGGTGATCAGAACAGCAAGGATAAAGGAATAAAAAACAAATCCTGCGGCTGCAACAGGGATCTCTTTAATAAATGGGATTCCCCTGATCGCGGCATAGCGGCTTGCCGAAACGATAGTGCAGTTGTTAATACCTTTACCCCATTTTGAACATACAGCATCGGCTGCCGCGTTAGAGATTCCATAATATTCAAAAATCAGAACCGTGCTTAATACAATGCCGGTTATCGCGGATGCAATTATCAGAAATATAAAAACGGCGGACTTTTTTCGCATTTTCTATAAACCTTGTTTTAAATTTTTTTGATTCAGAGAAAGAATGGAGTTTATTAAACCTGACTAATAACAATGTGGAAGCATTAGTCTTTTATACAGGTTTTATTAAACTCCATTTTTTGAAAATATTCAAATTATTTTGTTACATTTTTTCATTGATATTGTCTTTTATACTGATCTTCGCCTTATGAAGGTCTGATCTCTTGAATTCAGAACGCGGGTATAACAGAATTCTTCGTTTTAAAAAATTAATATTACAAATAGAGGAAGCATGAGAAAACATATTTTACCGGCTATTACAGTCCTGGCTGTCTTTACAGCAGACGCAGTTACAAAAAATCTTGCTCTTAAACATCTTGGTTCATACAACAGTTTTGATTTCTTCGGCGGTTTTCTCAGGCTTGATCTTGTATTCAACCGTGGCGGGGTGTTCGGTATAATGCAGGGGTATAAGAACTTTTTTATGATAGTTTCTATCATTGTTCTGCTGATAATGGTGGCTTACTACTTCTATGAAAGAACAATGCCCGCTCTTTTCAGAATTGCCATGGCCCTCATAATCGGCGGGGCTGCAGGTAATATTTTCGACAGGCTTGTTCCCGGCAGGCCGGGCGTTGTCGATTTTTTTTCCGTTGGCGTAGACGGGGTGTACAGATGGCCGACTTTTAATATTGCAGATTCGGTTATAATCGCGGGTGCAATTCTCCTGGTTATTATTGTGTACATTGAGGATAAAAAAAAGGCAGACGGGATGGAAGTAAATTCATGACAGAACCGGTGAACAATTATCCCGATAAAGAATTTAATGTGAAGACAAAACCAGTCAGAAGAAAGGCCTTTATCGTTTATTATGCGGTAATTCTATTGCTCATTATAACAGCTTTTTTATCACTGGCGGGATTTGTCATATTACGCTATCAGGAAAAAAACCTTCTGCTTGCTCATATTGAATTTTATCCGGAATTAATTAATTTAGTTGTAGATAAACAGTATGAATCCATTCCCCCTGTTAAGGGTGAATCTCTTGAGAGTATAACTGCAGAAAGGCTGCAGTTTACTATAATTGAAATTCTGGGTTTAAAAGGTGTAAAAGAAGCTGCATTAATCAACTTAAAAGGAGAAATCTTATCGCGAAGTGATGTAAACCTGCCATTAAAAAATATAAGTGATAATCCGCAATATATAAAAGCTAAAACCGGCGAAACCGGTTATGAATATACTATTAATGATGGTTTGTTTTCTCTCGGTCTGTATATTCCAGTGAAATCAGATGATATTGTAACCGGGATCGTATACATACTGGAGGGTGAAGGCCATTTGTCATCAGTTATCCATGACAGCAGGCTCACTGTATGGGGAGCTATTTCCTTTTGCGGTTTATTGCTCTATCTTGTTATAATATATCTTTTCTGCAATTCACACAAAAAGCGGCCGGTTATAGATGAGCCTGTGCCATTATCAGATGAATTACTGGAAGATGTTAAACCGGATTAACAGGAAGCTCAAACCTCTTCTTAAGGGAAGAGTTTCCTGTTCACTATAAATCAATTGGTTTTATTGTATAAGGTTCTGCTACTCCGCATTTCTAACGCATCTGAAACCTATGGTGTCGCGAAGTATGCACGCGTCATTAATAGATCCGTCCATAGCCCGGGCCGAGGAGCTGAAAAATTCTTCCGGATCATTCCATGAACCGCCGCGCAGGACACGCTCCTTCCCTTTCGCGGGTCCCCGGGGATCAGCAAAAGGGGATGATTTATAATAGTCCGCGGCAAAAAAATCATTACACCATTCAGCGACATTTCCGTACATGTCATATAATCCCCAGGGGTTCGGTTTTCGTGATCCCGCCGGGGCTGTTTTACCCGATGAGTTTTTATTATAAATTGCGTAGTTCTTTAAATTTTTCTGATCATTGCCGAAAAAATATTTTTCTTTGCTTCCCGCCCGCGCGGCATACTCCCATTCTGCCTCTGTGGGGAGTCTGTATCCGTTTGCATTGAAATTGCATTCCCATGTATCTTCATTATAAGCCGGTGTTAAACCCTCTTCAAGCGACCTTTCATTGCAATACATGGCGGCGTTGACCCACGCTATCATCTCTGCCGGATTTTTATCCCCTTTAAAATGAGATGGATCAGGAAGATCAATTTTTTTAAACATCCCCTGCGTTACTTCATATTTATCAATATAGAAAGGTGAGAGTTTAACCTTGCGGGCGTTGTTGCCCTCCCCCATGATGAATTCTCCACCAGGCAGATAGACCATCTCTATACCGGATTTACTCTTTATATCCTTAACAGCGGTTTCACTTTTTTTCCCGCATGAAACGCCTGTAAGCAGTGCAGCCGCGATGCATAGTATTGTGATAATTTTTTTCATTTTTTATCTCCTCATGGTATCCAGTCCGGTTCTTTGTTCTGTTTGCCGTCAGTTGTGACATACACCCATTTGCCCGTTGCAATTTCCGCAATACAGATATTCCACCCCTTTGCAGTTCCACCCACATTCTGTTCCCCTTCAGGGCCGAATGAAAAAGCAATATATTTCCCGTCAGGCGACCAGTCGAGATGATAAACCTCATATCCTTTTGTAACAGAAAGAAACGGCCGCTTGTCCCTGTCGGCCACAGGCACAGCCCTGTTCAAATATATTTTTGCGATGTTGAATTCAGAATCCGTCCTCCCCCACCCTATAGTACTGCCGTCGGGTGAAAATTCCGGCCTGCATCCGGAGACGTTAAGTTTGAAATATCTTTGACTGTTTACTTCAATCCCTATGTTTGTATGTTTAAGTCCCATACCGCCGATTACAGTGGCTGTAATATATTTTCCGTCGGGCGACCAGCAGAGATTATATAGATGCTCAAGAGTATTGTTCGCGTGTTCCCTGACTATCCCTGTTCTGGTATCATACAAGTAAAGGCCTTTCGTCGCCCAGCTTTCCATTGAAAACCTTCTTGTAGATTCTGATTTCACAAATGCAATAAACCGGCCGTCAGGCGACCAGCATTGTTCTCTTGAATCTTTTGATATAAGCATCCGCCCGGTACCGTCAATATTCATAAGATATAAATCACGCCTTCTTTCCCTCCCTTCTCCGGTGTCTTCGACATAACTGATTTTTTTTCCGTCAGGGGAAACCTTGGGGTGCATCTCGTGGACATCGGCAGTATCGGTCAGTTTTTTTCTGCCGGTCCCGTCCGCGTTGATTATGCAGATGTCAAAACTGCTGTTTTCAAATGTCTCATATACAAGCCTGTATTTTATTGCAGAAAGATCTACAGCTGGGATATTGCTCTGCCCGGCAGAGAGAGCGGAAACTGCGAGCACTATAATAGTTAAAGACAGGCGTATTCTGTTCACAAATTCCTCTTTTGAACAATCAGATAAATTCATGTATCAGTATTTTTTTGCAGAGTATTTTTCAATACTTTTTTTGTGAATAACGCGGCAGTATGCAAGTTGCAATCTTTATGTCTGTCCCTTACATCTTAAATTATTTTTGTAACAAAAATAATTTAAGAATAACACCTTAGGTTAAGGTTTATTCTGTTAATCCGCCATAATGGATCAGTTGTTTTATCATTTACGATCGAACAAATTATAAACTCCGGATTCTGTATCAAAAAATTTAAATAAAATTTCACAGGAAAGAAGAGGTGCCAATTCCATGATTAGTGTTAATGGGCTTACCAGGTCATACGGAAATTTTAAAGCCGTGGATGATATTTCTTTTACAGTGCGGGACGGCGAGATCACAGGTCTGCTAGGCCCTAACGGAGCAGGGAAAACAACGACCCTCAGGATGTTGAGCTGTTACCTGAACGCAGATAAGGGCTCGGTAATTGTTGACGGGCTCAATTCTCTTGATGATTCCCTTAAAATCAAGCAGATGATAGGATATCTGCCCGAGTCTGCGCCGCTGTACGGAGATATGCTTGTTTTTGATTACCTTATGTACATTGCTGAGGTAAGGGGGATTTCCGGAACCGGGCGAATAGAGGAAGTCGCTGAAATGTGCAGAATTAAAGAAGTAATGCACAAAAATATCAATGAACTTTCAAAAGGGTTCAGGCAGAGGGTCGGGCTTGCGCATGCAATGATACATGATCCGCAGATACTCATACTTGATGAACCGACTTCGGGACTTGATCCTATCGAGATTGTTGAGATAAGAAATCTTATAAAGGAACTTGGAAAGAAAAAAACAGTAATACTCTCCACTCATATACTCTCGGAGGTCGAGGCTACATGCGACAGGGTCATAATTATTAACAGGGGGCGAATTGTCGCAGATGACAGGACTGAAGCGCTCCAGTCGGCTGCTGCGGGGGATAAAAAAATTACAGTGAGAATATCCGGTGCGGACTTTGATACAGTCAAATCGGCAATAATGAAGGTAAACGGAATTAAAGGTGTCGTGCGGGTTGCCGATACGTCACTTACGGCAGTCTCAATATCAGTGTCAGGCAATATCGAGGTACGGCCCGATATATTTAAAATTATAAGTTCAGCTGACTGGGTGCTCTATGAAATGAAGCAGGATCAGGCGAGTCTTGAAAATATATTCAGGGAACTTACAATAGGGGGTGTAAATGAAACGGTTTAGCGTACTCCATGCAATAATAAAAAAAGAGCTTAAAAGCTATTTCAATAGTCCAATCGCGTATATAGTAATTACAATTTTTCTGGTGTTTACCGGATTTTTCTTTTTCAAGGATTTTTTCTATTTTAACCAGGCGGAGATGAGAAACCTTTTTCAGCTTATGCCTCTCATGCTCTGTTTTGTAATTCCGGCGGTAACTATGAAGCTTCTATCTGAAGAGAGGCATAGCGGGTCATTCGAAATACTTCTTACCCTTCCCGTATCCACTCAGGATATTGCTTTAGGAAAATTTCTCGCAGGGACAATTTTTTCATTAATAATGATCTCTCCGACATTGTTATATCTGATCACCTTAATGTTTCTGGGGTCACCGGATTTCGGTCCTATAATCGGCGGGTATCTGGGTATAATTTTTCTTGCAGCTGCATACACATCAATAGGTATTCTTGCTTCTTCATTCACAAAAAACCAGATAATTTCGTTCATTTCCGCGTGGGCAGCATGTTTTTTCCTGTGGCTGCTGGATAAAATGGTGGTTTTTTTCCCGTCCAAACTCGGGTTTATTTCGTATTTTGGAACTGATTATCATTTCCAGAATATTTCTAAAGGCCTGATCGACTCACGGGATATTATATACTTCGTCTCAATATGCGTGCTGTCACTTATGTTTACGGTTAAAGCGATTGAGGAGAGGAGATAGTAATATGAAATATAAAGTGAAAGATAGTTTTAAAAAAATCAGACAGTATTTGATGGATGCATTGAATATAGACAGCAGAAAGTATCAGCTTGTTCTGAATGTCGTCCTGATTATAGTCATTAACATAGCGGCAGCAACGTTAAGCATCAGGTTTGACCTTACAGCAAAGGATACCTATTCACTGACGGATCGCAGCAGGGAGACCGTTTCAGGGCTGGATGAAAAACTGAAAATAAAAGTATTCTTTTCAAAAGATCTCCCCGCCGAGCATGCAGCGGTGTACAGATATCTGAAGGATATCCTTGAAGAGTACAGCTTCTACGGAAACAGAAATTTTTCTTATGAAATAATCGATGAAGATAAACTTGAAGCACAGGCCAAAGATTACGGAATAAATCCTGTACAGAGCAGGGAGTTGTCCAATGACCAGGTTAAAGTCAGAAATGTGTATATGGGCGTTGTTGTTCAGCATGCTGATCTTATCGAGAAGATTGAATCTTTAACTTCAACAGTGGGGCTTGAATATGAGATTACGTCACGAATTGAGAAAATGACCGGTAAAATAGACAGGCTTCTTAAACTGGAAAAACCTCTCATGCTGTCACTCTATTTAGATGAAAAAGTCAGGGACCTCCCGATCGACGGGATTGGGAAACTTGAAGATCTTCTTAAAAACGCAGTGGCGAAAAGCAATCTGGTAAACTACGACAAGATACAGTTTCAGGTTACAGATCCATCAAAGAGCGGCATTAAAGAACTCGATACTCTTTACGGTATTTCAAAGCTGAAATGGGGTGCAATGAAATCCAGGTCGGGCAAACCGGTCTCCGCCGGGGATGGTTATTTCGGTCTTGTGATGGAAGGCAACGGCAGATTTGTAAAGATAGATATGGAAGTCGCTCCTACCATAATGGGGACAAATGTTATAACCGGGCTCCAGAATCTTGATGATACAATCAATAACTCGGTAGGTGATCTTCTTAACAGCAATTCAAAGATCGGTTATATCACCGGTCATGGAATACCGGAGATCAGGGATAAAAGAAACCCTGAAGGTGCGGGCCTCTTCGCGGAACTATTGTCAGATATTTATTCTCTTTCAGAGGTTGATCTCAAGTCACAGGATATCCCTGCCGATATAAGGGTTCTTATTATCAATGGGCCTGTTGATGCTTTCTCCGAAGCGGAAAAATACAAACTGGATCAGTTTTTGATGGAAGGTAAATCGGTAATACTCTTCGTTAACTCCTTCATGGAGATGAACCAGGGGGAACAGGGGGGATTTATGGGAAATATGCCGATGATAATCCCTGTAAGTTCCGGCCTTGAAGAATTGACCGCGCACTATGGTATTAAAGTGAATAAAAATGTAGTTCTTGATAAGAGCTGTGCAAAAATAAATATGGGTCCGATGCCTGGTGATTATCCGCTAGTACCTCTTATAGAAAAAAAGGGTCTTAACAGGGAAAACCTGATAACTAAATATATCAACACCGCTCTTTTTATTAAAGCTTCATCTCTTGAAATTAATGAAAACCTTAAAGACAGAGGAGTAGCCGCATCAGTACTTGTTTCAACATCACCGCAAAGCTGGCTGATGGAAGGCAGAATGAACTTCAATCCGTTATATATGGCCGAACCGACCGGCGTAGAGATGAAGAGCTACCCTGTGGCGGCTATTATATCAGGTAAATTTGAAAGCTTCTTTAAGGGTAAAAACATCCCTGCAGGGATATCCGCCGCGGATAAAAGAGGTTCGCTAAGCAGCAGCGGAAAACTGGACGCGACAGTCTCATCGGGTAAATCAGAACTGATTGTAGTCGGTACTTCCGAAATAAATTCGTCCGGTTTTCTGAATTCAGCAAGGAAGATACTCGCCGGTAAAAATGAGGCAGGTGCATTCTCAAACGATATACTGATTCATTCGATGGTGGATTACCTTGCCGGTAACAGCTATATACCTGAAATGAAAAGTAAAAGCCTCGACTTTAATCCGCTGGTCAAGTCAGGCGATCAGACGAGATTCATTTTAAAAATAATAAACATGGGGCTTGTCCCGCTTTTCGTGGTTATCGCGGGCCTTATAGTCTGGAGAAGAAGAATCGAGCGTAAGCGGTTCATTGAAAGTCAATTTTCCGGGGGTATTAAATAATGAAGAATAAGGCAATGATCACAGTATGGGTTATAGTTTTTATCTCCGCGTTCCTTGTTTTAAAAAACAGGGGCTGCGGAAACAATGTCCCTGAACTCGAAGGGCTGCTTGAATCAGGAGATGAAATTAATATAAGCGGCAGGGACCTGTCTCTTGCCATGGTCAAAAAAGATAACAACTGGTTTATCAATGACCAGGCTTATCCGGGCGATGTGGAAAAAATAAACAGTCTTGCAAAAAAGGTGCGGGATCTAAAGCTGCTCGATCTGGTATCTGATAAAGGTTATTATGATAAATATGACCTCACTGATGAAAAAGGGATCTCAGTGACAATAAAAGAAAAGGGGAAGGTATTAAGACGGCTTCTTGTAGGGAAAGCAGGTTCTACAAATAATCATTCCTATCTTAAAATAGATGATAGAAAAGAGATATATCTTGCTGCCGGGATAATGAAAAAGGATTTTATTCTTAAAGTTTCAGATTTAAGAAATAAAAAGATTTTTGATGTTAAAAATCCCGACATAAGATACTTTAGCATAAACTACAAAGGTAAAAATTTTGATTTTAAGTTAAATCCTTTAAAAAGTAAAACTGAAAATGGCGGCAATACTGAAGAGGGGAAGAGCGATCCGGTTAATCAGGAGCCTAAATGGTTATCCAGGGATTATCAAAAAGGGAAGCTCAGCGATGCTGCTATTAATTCAATTCTTGCTCTGTTCTCACCCCTGGAAGCATCGGATTTTCCGGAAAATGCAACAATTAAAAATGCAGGTAATCCCTTATGCAAGGTTGTTGTTGCATACGAAGATAAAAAAGCTGAACTTGTAATTTACAGCAAAAAAGAGAACGGGATGTACTATGCCTCTTCTTCAGAAAATAAAGATATTTTTGCAATCGATTCCTGGAAGGCAGAGAAACTCTTTATAAAAAGCTTAACTGATTTAGCTGTTAAATAGTAAAACATGCCGGTATAATTCAAATGTCCGGTGTGTCGGGATTGTTAAGTATAAAAGCATCACCCCGGATTATCAGGCTGCCCTCTGCGGAATTATTCTTCATGGGGCGGCCCGATATAAATTTTAATTCAGCGAAAAATTCCAGACAGGTATAAGGGTAAATAAATGAATATAGGTAGTGTAATACTCGGCACAGCTTTTTTGCTGTCGCTGGTATCGGTTTTTTTCATGGCAAGAAGCATATTTAACAGCAAAAGAGCGGCTGTCATCGGGCAGAGTATATTTTATATAACCGGGATACTGATAATTCTTGCGGTACTTATAATGTTCAACGCTATCACAAATAACGAATTTCAGTACGCCTATGTATACGGCAATTCTTCAAAAACAATGCCAGTAGCATATAAAATTGCAGCCATGTGGGCGGGTAACGAAGGAAGTTTTCTCATCTGGCTGTTAATTCTGAATATCTGCGGTATAATAGCAGTCCGCAAAAGCGGTGATTTTACCCCTGCATTACTCACTTCGATTACTGTTGTACAGACATTTATTCTGCTGATCCTTCTTGTAAAAAGCCCGTTTGCGTATGTCTGGGATTCAATGCCGGATGATTTTAAACCGGGTATAATACCCGGAGACGGTACAGGGATGAATCCGCTGCTTATGAATCCGTGGATGATAGCGCATCCCCCTGTTTTGTTTCTTGGTTACGCGTCTTCAACAATTCCCTTCGGTTTCGCTATCGCAGCGCTGATAAAAGGCGAATATGAAAGCTGGATAAAGAAATCCTATCCATGGCTTGTTTTCAGCATCCTTACCCTCGGTGCCGGTATATTCATGGGCGGGTACTGGGCATATAAAGTTCTCGGCTGGGGCGGTTACTGGGGATGGGACCCTGTGGAAAACTCTTCATTAATTCCCTGGCTGGTTTCAATTGCGCTGCTTCATGGATTCATGCTTCAGTCAAGAAAGGGGCTTTTAAAAAGAACAAATATTGTCATGGCCCTTGCGTACTTCATTCTTGTTTTCTTCAGCACCTTTCTCACCAGAAGCGGAGTCCTCTCTGATTTCTCGGTACATTCATTCGGTAAGTCAAGTGTCCTTTATTTTCTGCTGGCAAATATTATATTATTGCTGGTTGTTTCAATATTTCTCTTTGCAAGAAGATATAAACAGATTGAATCAAAAAAATTCAGCACCGATATATTTACTTTTGAGGGGATGACAGTTTACGGTATAATAGTTCTGCTGCTATTTTCATTTATTATTTTAGCAGGCACAACAATGCCGATCATAACAGGTTTTTTCAACAAACCGGCAAACGTAACAGAAAATTTTTATAATAACATTTCTATACCCTTCGGGCTAATGATATTATCGTTCATTATTCTCGCGGTTTTTACAATACGGAAATATTCAAAAAAAGAGATAGTATCGGCCATAATATTCTCAATCACAGCAGGGGTTCTGTTTAACATTTATTCTCCCAAAAATCCAGCTGCTGTTCTTTTTTCAATCCTTTCATTTTTAATTTTCATAATGGTTTTTGTCGATCTCAGAAAAAACAGACGGGGCATTGCTATTGCTTCCGGGGTTGCGCACCTTGGTGTTGCAATTTTTGTTCTTGGTGTTATCTCATCAAATTTCCATTCATGGAGTGAACAAAAGCATGTCGCCGTGGGTGAAACTATAAAGACAGGCGATAAATCAGTTACCCTCAAAGGGTTTAAAGAAGAAGAAAAATCCCATGTTCTCCTGTCAATTTCAGATAAAGACATTACAAAAGATGCACAGATGGCATATTATATAGATCCTAAAACAGGGTCTCTCTATCGCGAACCTTATATAATAACAGGTATAACCGGTGACATTTATATTACACCTCAGCAGTATAATTTTGCCTCAATTAATTACAGTTCCGCAATACTGCAGGGAAAAGAAGAAAAAAGCATAAGCGGCTATAAAGTTAAATTCTACGGATTTATTTCTGACAAGATGGGTTCAGAAGAGATGTCAATACGCGCGGATTTATCAATTGACGGTAAAAGATATTTTCCCGGACTGAAGGTGAATAAATCAGGTGAAACGGAGAAGCTCGATCTGAAAATTTCAGGTACAGATAAAATTATTTCGATCGACAGTTTAAGCCCGCGCGACAGATCGGTAAGGGTTTTTATCTCTCCGGGAAAGGATGCTGTTCTCCCCCCCGATTCCGCAATATTAGAAATATCCTACAAAAGATTTATATGGATTGTCTGGGCAGGTACAATTCTTATTGCTGCCGGTTTAATGTTTTCAATGTATAGAATCAGAAAAGATAAGTAAAAAATTTAGAATAAGCCCGCCCTTTTGGCGGGCTTAAAATTCAATATATATAAATTTTATTTTGCCGTTTTCAGCATTCTTGTAGCATTGAAAATAGCGATAAGTGCAACACCCATATCGGCAAAAACAGCTTCCCACATTGTGGCTATACCGATGAAGCCTAATACTACAAAGATGCTTTTAACACCAAGAGCAAAAACAACGTTTTCAAGAAGGATTACCCTGTTTTTCCGTGCGATCTGTATTGCCTCTGGAATCTTTGCAAGGGAATCATTCATTATGACTATATCAGCTGTTTCTATGGCCGCATCCGATCCCAGCCCCCCCATTGAAAAACCCACATCCGATCTTGCAAGAATAGGTGCATCATTTATACCGTCTCCAACAAATGCTGTTTTATCCCCCGGTTTTTCTTTTCTGATAAAATCTTCAAGGATAGAAACTTTATCCTCAGGCATAAGCCCGGCATAGAATTCATCAATACCGGCTTCTCTGCTTATAGCCGCAGCGATATCTTTATTATCGCCTGTGAGCATTACTATCTTTTTAATTCCAAGCTTTTTAAGCTGAGCAATCGCTTTGATGGAATCATCTTTAATCTCATCGCTGATTACCAGATAACCGGCATATTTATTGTCTATCGCGACATGCACAACAGTGCCGGGGATTGAACATAATTCATGTTCAATATTGAAACTATGGAGCATCCGGTCATTCCCGGCAATTACTGTTTTATTATCAATAATTGCTTTAATGCCCTGACCGCTTATTTCCTGATAATCATGGACAGTGGATAAGTCTATACTTTTACCGTAAGATTCCCTGATGGAAACAGCAATCGGGTGATTTGAATATGCCTCAGCTTCGGCAGCGAATTTTATAATCTCATCCGCTGTATAACCGTTTTTCGTAATAACGCCGGTTACCTTGAATACACCTTTTGTAATAGTCCCTGTTTTATCAAGCAGGAGTGTTTTTACAGAATTTAATGCATCTAAATAATTAGATCCCTTGATTAATATCCCTCTTTTTGAAGCCCCCCCTATCCCGCCGAAATATGTAAGGGGTATGCTGACAACAAGGGCACAGGGACACGAAATCACCAGTATAACCAGCGCACGGTAAATCCAGGTTGTGAAATTCTGATCCGCCATAAACAGCGGAGGCAGAACCGCAGTCAGCGAAGCTATCGCAACAATCACAGGCGTATAATACTTCGCGAAGGTCGTGAAGAACAGCTCGGTTTTAGCTTTATTGTGCGTGGCATTCTCAACAAGCTCCAGAATTCTGGTAATGGATGATTCGCCAAACAGTTTCGTTACCTCAATTGTTATCATACCCTCTTTATTGATTGTCCCGGCTAACACGGTGTCCTTCTCCCTGACAATTCGGGGAACAGATTCCCCCGTTAATGCAGAAGTATCAATCTGGCTATATCCCGAAATAACAATCCCATCAAGCGGTATCTTCTCACCAGGCTTAACTATAACATGCATCCCAATGCTTACATCTTCAGGTGATACTTTTTTTATCTCTCCATTTATTTTCAAATTTGCGTAATCCGGCCTTATCTCAAGCAGGGCCTTTATCGATTTTCTCGATCTGTGGACGGATAATTCCTGAAGAAACTCCCCTGCTTTATAAAACAGCATAACACCAGCGGCTTCGGTTAAGGCATGTATCGCGATTGCTCCTAAAGTTGCTATTGTCATCAGGAAGTTTTCATCAAAGACCATTCCTTTTGAAATATTTCTAAATGCGTTGAACAGGACCTTCCAGCCCGATGCCAGATATATGAATATGAATAATAAATATTCCGCAAAGTGATACGGTGTTTTTTCCATCTGAGTCTGGAACACCAGTCCAGCAATATAAATTACAGATGTCAGGCCCAGAAAAGTGAGTTCCCTTTTCGGATTAAATTCCTCTTCTTCTTCCGTTTCAGCAGATTTAATAATCGGGTCAACAATAATCACACACGGTTCAATTCTTTCGATCTCCTTCTGTACTTTATCTATATCACCAGTATCAATAAGCATTGAGAGCGAACCGAAATCTATTGATACAGATTTTACGCAGTCCAGTTTTTTAATGCTGTTTTCCAGCTTTGCGGCACAATTAGCGCAGTCCAGATTTTTTAAAATATACTTCTTCATCACTTAACCCCTTTTTGTTCTTTTATGTGAATCATCCCCTGTTCATATATATGCTTAACGTGTTCATCATGAAGTGAGTAATATACCACTTTACCATCCTTGCGATATCGCACTAAACCTGCCTGTTTTAACATTTTAAGCTGGTGTGAAATAGCAGGCTGGTTCATCTGCAGTACCGCAGCAAGATCGCAGACACACATTTCGGAAATGAACAGAGCGTTAACTATTTTAATCCTTGTGGGATCACCCAGTACTTTAAAGAAATCGCCGATATCCCTTATCAGATTTTCATCCGGCATATTATTTTGAGCCTTTAAAACCAGATCGTCGTGTATGACTAAAGTCTTACAAAATTCAGTTTTCCCGGGTTTCATACGCTTTCTCCATTTCTCTTCAAAATCAACATATGCACACATGTATATATGATGATTTTTTGTCAATAAATTATGGTTTTAAATTGATCTTTTTTTTAGTTAATGCTCATTTTTTGATGGGGAAATGTATTTCCCCCGCACCGGTGGTGCGGGAGAAAACAAAATACCTGCGGTTTTTGAGTAGATACATTTTTTATGTTTAATAATAATGGCTGGAAATGTTGTTTCAGTTTATTCATTTTTATATTAAAGGAGATATCTAATCATGGGTATATTTTGCTCTGCATTTATGGATGTATCATTAGTTGTAGCTGCTTTCATATTATATGTCCTGCTCTGGTTTATTAAAAAGCAGGAGCTGATGAAATCGACCGGTGTGGACGCAAATGTAATATTCAATGCCACCAGACCTATTCAGAAATATTTCGGAGTGATGGAAAGATTAATGACTGTCTCAATAGTGCTCATAATTGCCGTCCATTATCTTGTTCCGGATGATATATTTCTAACAACCAGATTATTCGGTGCGGGTGTATACATAAATAAAATTATCGGTTTTGTTTTTTGTATTATTGGTTTGGCTATCTGCCGGCTTGCCCAGGTTACAATAGGCAAATCCTGGCGTGTCGGTATTGATGAGAACGCAAAACCGGGATTGATTACAAATGGTATATACGGCGTTATAAGAAATCCGACTTATACAGGTTTATTTATTTTATGTACCGGAGTTTTTGTTATTCTGCCCACAGTTCTGATATCATACTGGATACTGGCTTTTTTTATCATGATGGAGTTTCAGGTTCGCTGTGAAGAGGAGTATCTGGAAAAACAGTATGGCAATGAGTATCTTCAATATTTAAAAAAAACCAGCCGTTATATTCCGTTTATCTATTGAAGCAATGTTTTTATATGCTTTACAGATGTCCGTTTCAATCAATAACCCTCAGGCATCCGTAAAGCATTCAGGCCCATGCCCTGTTGTCATCTATCCAGGCTGCAGCAGCCGCTCCATGCCGGGCGTCCTTTTTCATCCCAAAGCCTGAGTATTGTATCGCCTTTTATAACCTCGGTGGCCATTACAGTTTTTTTGTCTTCAAAGATGATCACTGACCCTTTCACTTTAATTTTTTCTTTTGTTTCAAATTTAAAATCCTGTTTCTCAATATACCACAACGGTCCGAGGTGGACGGGTATAATTTCTTTTTCAGTCTTTAGCATAATGTGCACACCATGGCTCATCCCTTTTAATGGTGTAAACTTATTAACGCTTAAAATTTCGCCGGTTAAAGTTTCAATGGTTCCTGTATTGTACATTCCGCAATATGACCCGTTCATTCCCCAGCCGTCGCTCCCCTGCCACATTACCCCCATCCGAGCATATGAAGAACTCACAAACGAGAGAGCTATCAGCAAAGTTGTTAATAATGAAAACATTATTTTATTCATATTTTTTCTCCTGTTTACTTTAAAAATGTGTAACTAAATTGTATTGTTTGTTTCTTATAAAAATGTTTATTAATCACCATATAACCACTTTTTTTTTGAAAAACTAAAACCGTTTCCACTCCCACCTTGATGGGGAAAGCCTGTTTTTAAAACTTGACTAAAGCAGGTGCGGTTATATTTTTATTAAAAAAAATAATCTCAAAATTTGATAAGGCAGAATTCAAAGAATGTTTAATAAAAAAGGTTTTAATACGTTCAAAATATGGAAATACACTATAAATGTTTTTACACACGATATAGTTTTAATTTATTCCGGTAAAGACGGCACACACATAAAGAACATTAATAAAAAACATTTTTTCCGTCTGTCAAGATCAGTCTCAATGATCTGCGGTTTTATAATTATATCATCTATTATTTTAAGCGCAATTCCATCAGGTAAGGTCTCTGATGTTATTAATGATGGTGATTATATAATATCTGTTGAAGATTTAAATGATATCAGCTCCAATCTATTGAGTGCTGCTAAAGGTGCTGATATCAAAGACATGGAGGAGGATGAAATACTTAAAAATAAACTCCTTTATTCGGACAAAACAAATTACTCGGAACCAGCAGCAAAGACTCCATTAAACATAAGGTTTCATAAAGTAAAATCAGGTGAGAGTCTGAGCGGTATCGCGAAAAAATATGGTATATCCATGGCTACAATCAGCGGCAGTAATAATTTAAATACTAACGACAATATCGCTCCAGGTACAGCCTTGATGATACCAAACAGGGAGGGGATTCTCCATAAAATGAAGAGCGGGAATAATATTGCGGGCCTTGCTTCAAAATATAAAATACCCGTAGAAAAGATACTGGCTGAAAATAATCTGAAGAATCCGGATTTTGTTCCGGAAAATGAAGTTATCTTTATACCTGACGCTAAGCCGCAAAATACGGTTTCCGGCTTTTTATGGCCGGCTAATATCCGAAAAGTTACAAACGGGTACGGCTGGAGAAAAAATCCTTTTACCGGCAAGAATAAGGAATTTCATAAAGGAATGGATATCGGTGTCAGATACGGCTGGGTCAGATCAACCAAATACGGGAAAGTCACATTCGCCGGATGGATGGGGGGGTATGGAAATGCTGTTATAATTGCGCATCCCGGTGGATGGAAAAGCCTGTATGGCCATTTGTCGAAAATTATTGTCAGCGAAGGCCAGTATGTTAATCAGGGTCAGAATATAGCGGTAAGCGGTAATAGCGGCAGATCGACAGGCCCTCATGTACACTTTGAATTGATAAAGCAGGGTGACCACACAAATCCGAAAAAATATCTGTGAAAAATGTTATCCTTCAAATAAAAATCTTTCATGGTACACCGCACCCTCTCGCTCAACTCACAGAGTAACAGACTTACTGCCCCCACGCACTTCAGCGATAAGTGGTATTATGTCGCCACGCCCTGAATATTTACATTCGATCAAACTTATACTAAGCAGATACTTCTTGCCGTTCTTATACTCATCGTACCAGGGCGGGGTGCCCTCAACTCCAGCCCCCGGCCACCCTTTTCGACGTCCTTGTCTCAAAGGCCGCTCGCTCTTCCTCCGCTCGCTGTGTCCGGGTATACCAGTTGAAAAGAAAACTTTTTTCTTACTCCCCGTGCAACGAATCCCGTTTCGCCCGCATCAACCACATCCACAACTCCTCCTAGCTGACGAACTCAATGTAAGTTCCTGCGGCTGCTGCGACCTCCACTTTTGATTATTTACTATACTTAATACAGCTTGAAACAGTCGTGCCTGGTGACTTTCAGCTTTTTATGTTACTTATTCGCGGTGTCCCTTATACACTTAATATTTTACACTTTTATCAATTTTGATTGCATTAAATCCTTCTGAATTCTAATGATAATCAGTATTAAGGCTTAAGGATAACATAATGGATCAATATCTTATCTCTGTAATACTTGGTATTGTTGAAGGTGTCACAGAGTTTCTACCTGTTTCATCAACAGGCCATCTTATTATATTAAATGAATTTATCGATTTCAAAGGTGATTTTGCAATAATGTTCGATATTGTAATACAGTTCGGTGCGATTCTTTCGGTCGTTGTTGTATTTTGGGATAAACTCTTTCCGTTTAAAAAAGGCAGATCGGCAGATGAGGTTAAAGACGTATTCACCATATGGTTTAAAGTCTGCGTTGGTGTAATCCCAGCCCTCGTAACAGGTGCTCTTGTGGCTTCTATTGTAAAAAAATATCTGTTTAATCCCGTGACAGTGTCAATTGCTCTTGTTATCGGCGGTATAATACTTTTATATATTGAGAACAAAAAAAGAATGAGCAGTATAAACTCAATAACCGAACTGACTTACAAAACTGCTTTTTTTATAGGCATGTTCCAGTGTCTTGGAATGATACCTGGAACATCCCGTTCCGCGGCAACGATAATCGGGGCAATGTTCCTCGGCTTGTCTCGTGTTGCGGCAGCAGAGTATTCATTCTTTCTTGCAATACCAACTATGGCTGCAGCATCGTTTTACTCAGTCTGGAAGCTGGGTCGAATGCTTACCCCTGATGAGACTAAAGTTGCAGCTGCCGGATTTATTGTTTCTTTCATTATTGCATGGCTTGTAATTAAGATATTCATTAAGTACATATCGAGGAATGATTTCAAACCTTTCGGTTATTATAGAATTGCTTTCGGTGTTTTAATTCTTCTTTATTTTACTTTGAATATAAATTGATTGAGAACGTTCTTTCATTAATAAGTGCCAATCACATTGCCTTGCTACTCAAAATCTAATTTAAAAGATCATATTGAATACATACGGTCAAATCCGTTCTTTTAGCATCTGATAATTACGTTAACAACTTTACGCCTTTGTCACGCCCCTTGCGGAAAAGAGCAAGAGTCGTGCCAATCAGCAGAGCTGAACCGGCTCCACCCTTCTCCCTTTTATTTTATATTATCAGTTTATAAAACCGAATATCCCCCGCGTCCCCCGCCACCCTTTGAGTAAGGTAAATTTTAACCTCCAGGGCGGCACATATACTGTCCGGTAACTCACACTCCTAAGTTAATCATCAGTGAAACCCCGCCGACCGGCTACCAGCTTCCGGAAAAGACCCCTCCAGCTGCAAGCCTCTCCGGGCAAACATTCCCCATATTGCAAAGCAACTTCCCCTATGCCCTCCGTCGGCCGCTCCCCGTTATAACCGCCACCCTTACGGTTAAAATTTTCTTTAAACCCCATCCGCGGGTACAGCTTAAAATTTAAAGGTCTGATAAAAACATATAGTAAAATACCCCGCCAGCTCCCTTCATTGGTAGAGGGGTCCGGCGGGGTATTAATCTAAAGAATATCAGAGATTGTATACTCATTGTCTGGTTGTGTTCCTGCAGTGAATTAAAACTCCGGGATAATCTTTTTGTGTACGCAATGCAGTGCTGCTCTCCGCATAAAATCGTTGATGGTGATCTCCTGGTCGATGCAGAATTTTGCTATAAGTTTATGCTCCTCCGGTGTCAGTGTAACGGTCGGTCTTTTAAGTCCTTCATATTTATTATCAATGGTTTTTGTCATGTTCTCCTCTTCCGGTGACTTTCTTTTCCGATTGTGCAATAACACAGAGTCTTATAATAAAAGTCAACTTAACTTTATAACGTTATAACGTGAAAATTTATTGACAGAAGATAATACTATATATATGTTAAGTAAAAATTCGACGGTATGGAGGCCACTATGAATAATCCTTTTCCAGAACAAGCAAACGAGTTTCATGTAATTCACACCTACACAAGAAAACAGGCAATCAATGATGGTGTACTGGTGGATGTCTCAGAAACAGCAAAGGAGGCTGGTATTAATTTTCCGGTAGCTGTTACCTCTGCGGTCTGGGGCCTGTATATTGTGCCGCCGGTGGAACTTGAAAGCTTCGGACAGTCAGTATCTGGGCGTCTCTGGGATCTTCTCTGGATGTTCCGGTTGCAGGCTCTTAAAACCAACTCCTCCCTTTTGTTCTATTCCTGTATCTTTTTAAATAAATATGAAAAACGGGAAGAGGTTAAGTTTAAAGCTCTCTGCGGTCCGGGGGATAATTGTGAACCGGTAATTACAATAATGCTTCCCGATGAAGATTAAAATTCAGCGGAGCCGCCCGGTCCGGGCGGCTCTTTCTGATTTTTATGAAATAAAACTGACTGTGTAGTCGGTGAGGCGTTAAAAAGTGCTTTTATTCTGCTCAGGATCGCTCAGATTCAATTTTAATGTAATCGCTAGGGGTTCAGGGTGGTATATGAAAATTAATCTTTATCGGTGCTTTTTTTATCAGGTGCCTGAATCTCCTGCAGCAGCTTTTTGATCTCTTTCAATTTTTCAATATCATCCTGATTCAAATCCCTGTCACCGCTGATAGCTTTTGAAATAATACTTATCAGTAGACCCTTGCTCCAGTTATCAAGTTTCAGACCGCTCTCATTTGCCATTTATTTAAATCCTTTTTTCTTATTCTATATCAATCTATCAATTGAAATGTTAAACAGATCAGACAGCTGTTTAGCAGTTTTCTTGCTTATTGGGCGAATATTCCTCTCCATTTCAGAGACGTTCTGCTTTGAAAAATTCCCAAGTTTTTCACCCAGATCTTTCTGAGTCATCTTGTGCATCTTACGGTAAAAAGAAACAGTCTCTCCAGGTGTAATTTTTGCTTTTATGTTATTATACCATTCTGTGTCTTTAACATTAACATATTCATCATCCGATACAGTAACTTTTTTACCATATACTTCTTTTAACATAATGATAATCTTTTCAGGTATATCACCGGTCATATCTATTTTAGTATGGGGCGTTTTCACGTGAACCTGCATAGTATACCTCTATTATAATTGAATTTTTTTCACACCGCCAGCAGGCAACCCACTTATGCGAAAGATGACAGTGGTATTCATTTTCTCCAAGACTGCTGAAGTTCTGCCATTCCGTCCGGATCGGTCCGAGTCTTTCCAGGTCATTAATTAAAAAGAAAAATTTCTTTTGAATAGATAACGGGATCTTTTCAATATTTTTCTTTACCTGCTTATTTCGTTTTACCGTGTACATAATATCATGTAGCTAAAAACAGGCTACTTTGTCAAGTTAATTTAAATAGCTTTAAATTAGATTTATCAATCTTCGCAGTTAAGCGAAGCCAGATAGCCTTGCGTAATCGAAACGCTCCTGTGTCCAAGATAACGCTGTGTCGAAATAATATTCCTCTCATTTTCATAGTGTTTTACTGCAGCATAATGTCTAATATCATGGAGGCTGTAAACGGTTTCAATCTTCCCCTCTGTATATAATCTTTTGCAGAATCTTTCAAATCCCTTCTGGATCGAATTAACCTTCAGCTCTCTAAATGGCTTAGATTTATCAAAACCAAGCTTAAGAAGAAGATCAGCTGTCTCTTCTGAAAATTTTCCTTTAACCAGACTCCCTTTGCTCTCAGCCTTAAATCTTCCGGTCTTATCAATGGTGAAGGAGGGGAGGGCTCCGCACCTTAATCCATGATTTTTAATAACCGATATTACAGCTATAAGAACTCTTGCCTGTTTCTTTTTTCCTGCAGAGCCTTTCCCCTCAGCATTAAGCTCTTCATAAAGATTCTGATTTATTATTTCAAGCTCTCTGTCCCCTGGAACATCTCCTGTATCTTTGGTTTCAAACGGGCGGGGAGGGCGGCGGCATCCCTTAAAGTAGTTCTTTGAAATAATGTCATGACGTTCAAGAAAAGAGAAAAAACTCGACACCCCGGCGATCCTCTCTCTTATGCTGTTATTCATGGAGTACTGTTTTTCTGTATATTTCACATAGTCATCAATATCAATTGAATTAAGATTAAACAGGTTTAAGCCTTTAAGCTCCAGCCAGTCAAAGAAGATCTGAAGGCTCTTACCATATGTCTCG
>PGXT01000155.1:0-866 GCA_002839285.1 Spirochaetae bacterium HGW-Spirochaetae-5
TAAATTTTGTCTCTGAAAAGTGTATCGGTAATAAAGAAAAAATTTACATGAGCTATCAGGAATTCGCTTCAGATGTAAATCAGGGTGAGTTTATACTTATTGACGACGGGAAGATTAAACTTGAAGTTATTGAAACCGATAAAAAGGGGAGTGTGAAAGCAAAGGTAATTTACGGGGGTATTCTTTCGTCAAAAAAAGGGGTCAATCTTCCCAATACAAAAGTATCTCTTCCGTGTCTCACCGATGATGATATCTCAAATGTGCTTTATGCGATTGAACACGATGTGGACTGGATTGCACTCTCATTTGTCCGTAAAGCTTCCGATGTGCGTGAGTTAAAGGATCTGATTAAAAAAAACGGCGGGCGCGCGGGAGTAATTGCAAAAATCGAAAAACCTGAAGCTCTATATGAAATAGATCAGATTATTGATATTGCCGATGGGATTATGGTGGCAAGGGGCGACCTTGGTGTGGAGATGCCCTTTGAAGAGGTACCGCTGAAACAGAAGATGATTGTTAAAAAATGTATTGAACAATCGAAACCGGTTATAATTGCCACTCAGATAATGGAGAGCATGATTACAAATTTTATGCCCACACGTGCAGAGTCGAACGATGTTGCAAATGCTGTCCTGGATGGTGCCGATGCGCTTATGCTTAGCGGAGAGACCTCTGTAGGCAAATATCCAGTTGAAACTGTACATAATATGCAGCGGGTGATTTATCATACCGAATCCAGGGGCTGTAATTTTATACGGCAGTATAAACCTGTGGAGGGTACGATTCATCCTTTAGCTGATTCTATTTGCGACAATGCTTCAGCTTTTGCAAAAGAGGTTAACGCGAAAGCTGTTATTACATTTACA
>PGXT01000155.1:927-1653 GCA_002839285.1 Spirochaetae bacterium HGW-Spirochaetae-5
GATACTTAAGGGGAAAAAGCTCCTTACATCGGGAGACTGTGTTGTTTTTATCGGGAGCATACCGCTTAATGAGCATGGCAAAACAAATATTTTGAAAGTAAGCTACATTTAAACCGGGATATAATCAAATGGCTGAACTATTTCCATTCTGTTGCTGTCCTGATAGAGAAAAATTATGCTGACTTTTAATCAGATGAAAAAAAAGTACGGGTATATAATGGAAATTCGTGTCTTCAGCTGCGGTAGAAATAGAGAAATAATAGAAAAGGGAATATAGATATGACAGGAGTTTCGGCGGCATTTATAGCTCAGATTTTTTTCGGAGTTTCACTTATAATAGATAAAATATTTTTCGGTGAACATGGTGAGATTAAAGTTATCCCCTATGTCTTCTGGATTACGATAATGGGAAGTTTTGGTATGGTGTTTTTTTTCTTCGGGTTTAAGCTCCCCGATCTTAAAACTTTCGGTATTGTATTTCTGGCGGCACTCTCTTTTATACTTATGCTTATATGTTATTATCAGGTTTTATCCAGGGGGGAAGCCACTGAGGCTGTTCCCGTCGTGGGCGGTTTCGCGCCCCTTGCAACATTTCTTATCGGTGAGATATTTGTTCTCAGCTCGCTCAATTCATCAGAAGCAATAGGTTTTTCTCTTCTGCTTCTTGGAGGATTTACTCTTTTCTTCTCGGAAAGAGCACGGCTGAAAGAACTGCTCCACTGGACA
>PGXT01000155.1:1695-8043 GCA_002839285.1 Spirochaetae bacterium HGW-Spirochaetae-5
TATTTTATGCGATCAAACTTGAGGATCATCCTGCAATAATAGAATCAATTAATGGATTCAGATATGTTCTTGTTTTTATTCTGGCTTATATAATTACCGGATTCCGCCCTGACCTTATTAAAGAATCATTAAAGGGAACAAAAATTTTCGCAAAAGCAATTGCTACAATTTTAATTGTCGGCGGTCTTTCAATTCTGGGCATACAGAGTTATTACGAGGCTGTACCTCTCCCGCGGACTACCGATGTGACCTGGGGGGTAACTTTTTCCGATCTTATGGCAGAGGATCTGAAACTTGATACAGGTGAGACTCTCAAGGCGATACTGAAGGATCTGAAACCTCAGGGTATACGGCTTGTTGCCTACTGGGACAGAATTGAAAAAAGAAAAGGTGTTTACGATTTCAGAAGTCTGGACCTTCAGATGAGAATAGCAGCGGAGTATAAAACCCCTGTTATACTTGCAGTGGGTCAGCGCGTTCCCAGATGGCCCGAGTGTCATATTCCGAATTGGGCAGATCCGAAGAAAGATCTTCTCCCTTTTATGAAGAGGGTGGTGAAGCGTTACCGCGGATACAGAAATATTTTATACTGGCAGGTGGAGAATGAACCATTCCTGAAATTCGGCGAGTGTCCTAAAGCTGATAAGAAACTCCTTGAATCTGAGATTGATACTGTAAGGAATCTCGATCCCGGAAGAAAAATTCTTCTCACAGATGGAGGAGAGTTCGGTGACTGGTACAGAGCCGCGAAAAGAGGTAATATTTTCGGTACTACACTTTACCGGAAAGTACATAACCGTTTTTTCGGAGAGATTACTTATCCCATAACACCGGAGATCTATCCGCTGAAACGTGACATTGTTCAGTTTCTTACAGGGAAACCTGACCAGAATTTTATCATTATAGAGCTGGGGACAGAGCCCTGGGGGGATAAACAGATTTTTGAAATGACAATGGACGAGCAGCTTGAAAATTTCAGCATGAAGAATTTCAGAGATAATATAAATTACGCCCTTGAATGCAGATATGATGTCTACTATCTCTGGGGTGCAGAATGGTGGTATTATCTTAAAAAGAAACATGGTATAGACGGTTACTGGCATTATGCCGCCGATGTATTCAAAAGAGAGAAAATTTTGTAATAAAAATTAAAATAAAAAGTTGATATAAAAAAATGTGATAATTGAAAAGTTTTCTCTGCTGTATTACTATATATTTAATCCAATCATATATATGTATGCGGGGTGATTATGAAATTTGTAATATGCGGTTTCGGTTCTGCGGGTTATGCCGCGGCTTTGACTATTAAAAGGAGTAATCCTAAAGCTGAAGTTAAGATTATTGATCCAAAAGAGACAGACCTTTTTCACCCCTGCGGTCTCCCCTATGCTCTGGAGGGTGTTATAAAACCTGAGAATCTTTTTCTGGACCTCAGTCTTTACCGGCAGGGTGCGGTAAAGATAAGAGGGAGAGCTGAGCAGATTTCAACTGAGAATAAAATAATCACCGTTTCTACACTTGATGGTGAAAAAAAAGTGGAATTTGATAAACTGATAATACTTTTGCAGGTATGCGCGATCTATCCTTTATTCAGGAGAGGATGAAGAGTGCAGATAACTGTGTAATCATCGGCGGAGGAGCAATCGGTATTGAAACGGCTTATGCTCTGCGTATTCACAATAAAAATGTTACAATTATTGAAATGGAGGAACAGCTCCTGGGTGGAATACTCGATCCCGATATGGCATCAATGGTGGAGAATTATCTTGAAAGTCTGGGGATAGATATAATTAAGGGGAAACGGGTTGACGAAGTTGACGGGGCTGAGTGCCTGAAGCAGGTCATATCCGGTGACATTGCAATCTCTGCAGATATGGCTATCATAGCTGCCGGATTCAAACCTGATATCTCTCTGGCTCTTCACTCCGGAATTGAAGCAGTACCCGCTGGAATAAAAACAGATGAGATGCTAAAAACTTCTGCGGATGATATTTATGCCGCTGGGGATTGTATAATTAATTATTCTTCAATAGACGGGAAACCGGTTCTTTCAAGACTTGCCACGTCTGCTTTTAAACAGGGGGCAGCCGCAGCGGGGAATGTCATGGGGGCTGATGAAAGATACAGAGGCACAGCGGGTACATTCGTTACAAGGATAGGAACATTTGAAGTTGCCGGAACCGGTTTCAATAGTGTCACCGCCGCATCCCGGGGATTTGAGCCTGCATCGGGAAAAATTACATCAAAAATAAAACCTGAATACTATCCCGATAACAGCGATGTGACTGTTAAAGTAATTTTTGATAAAAATTCAGGGATCATTCTTGGTGCTCAATGTGCAGGTGAGAGAGGAGCTGCAGAGAGAATAAATCTTATCAGTATGGCAATAGAGTTCGGTATAACACTGGATGAATTCTGCAGAACTGAGATGGCTTATGCTCCTCCGGTAAGTGAAGTATATGATCCGCTTCTCCGGGCCGCTGATTTCGGAGTAAGGAGGATGAAGAGGAGATGAAAAGAACTCCACTCTATAATATTCATATGGAATCTTCAGGGCGTATGGTGGATTTCGCCGGATTTGCAATGCCTGTTTTTTATACATCAATAATTGAAGAACACATGATAATAAGAAGTTCCGCGGGACTCTTTGATGTTTCCCATATGGGGGAGATTACCGTGAAGGGGGATAGCGCGGCGCTTTTTCTGTCACGACTGATTCCCACATCAATGTCTAAACTTGAACCCGGGAAGGGAATGTATACTCTTTTCTGTTTTGAAAACGGCGGAGTAATTGATGATCTGTTTATATTTATGATAAATGAAAAGAGTTATTATCTGGTTGTGAATGCCTCTACAGTTGATAAAGATTTTGCATGGATGCAGAACCATATCATCCCGGGAGTTGAAATCGAAAATATATCTGATTCAACTGCCAAAATAGATATTCAGGGGCCGAAGTCGGCAATGGTTCTTAATAAAATTTTTGATAAGAAGAAAATTGATAATCTTAAGAGATTCCATTTTTATTTTGATGATTTTACCGGTACAGAAATTATGATCTCCAATACCGGATACACTGGAGAGCGGGGTTACGAACTTTTTATAGAGAATTCAAAAGCTGAAAGTCTCTGGGAGAGACTAATGCTTGAAGGGGCCGAATACGGGATTAAACCTGCGGGACTCGGTGCTCGAGATACTCTGAGACTGGAAGCATGTTATTCTCTCTATGGGCATGAGATAAATGAGCAGATTAATCCGCTTGAGGCGAACCTCGGATGGCTTATAAATTCTGATAAAGAGTATATAGGGAGATCTGTTCTTGAAAACCTGAAAAAGAATGGATCTGAGTATGAGCAGTTCTGTCTTGAACTGACAGGGAGGGGTGTCCTGCATGAAGGTTATAAAGTTCTGCATAATGGAGAGGAGATTGGATGCATCACCAGCGGAATATATTCACCTTTATTTAAGAAGGGGCTTGCTCTGATCCGTGTCAAAAGAGGAGTTCTCTCAATCGGTGATAAAGCTGAAGTACAGATACGTGACAAAGGAATCGAAGGAGAAATAGTAAAGAGACCGTTTTATAAGTTTAACGGATAATTATAATAGTAAACAAGCAGGAGGAATAACGATGACAAAAGAGAAAGGGATGAAAGTGCCGGAAGATCTGTTGTACACTGTTGATCACGAATGGATACGAATCGGAAGCGATAATCATTGTGAATGCGGAATAACCGATCACGCTCAGCATTCACTGGGTGATATTGTTTTTGTTGAGTTTGTTGCAAATATCGTACACACGGTTGTAGCGCAGAGAGACCCCGTAGTTATCATAGAATCCCCTAAAGCAGCATCAGATGTTTACTCCCCTGTTAAAGGTACAGTTACCACAGTTAACCGTGTTGTAGAAGATACACCTGAAATTATAAATAAAGATCCCTATGGGGACGGATGGCTTTTTAAAATTGAAATTGCTGATAAAAAACAGCTCGATTCACTTATGAAACCGGAAGAGTATCTGAAACTTATTAAAGATGGTAAATAATATGAGTTTCACAGGACTATCTCCGGCTGACAGAAAAAAAATGTGTGATGCCATCGGTATCTCCTCTGTGGGTGAATTGTTCAGTGACATACCATCTCAGCTGCATATCAGCAGTGTAGAGGGACTACCCGGACCACTATCTGAAATTGAAATTGAAAGAGCGGCTCTTGTCGTAGAGAGTGAGATCCGGCAGTTTAGAAAAACATTCCTCGGTGCGGGAGCTTACAATCATTACGTTCCGCCTGTTGTTGACGAGATTTCATCAAGATCGGAATTCTATACTTCATATACTCCGTACCAGCCTGAGGTGAGTCAGGGTACACTGGGGGCGATATTTGAGTTCCAGACAATGATGAGCCGTCTCTGCGGTATGGATCTGACCAACGCGAGTATGTACGATGGTGCCACATCAATGGCTGAAGCGGCTATGATGGCTGTTCGGACCAACGGGCTTGGTAAAGTTCTGGTAAGCAGAGGCGTACATCCGAACTACCGGAAGGTGCTTGATACATACGCATGGGCCGCGGGATTTGAAGTTGAGCAGATTCCGCTGATTGACGGGATTACAGATATAAATAAATTCAGAGGATTGTATGGTGAGAATATTTCCGCTGTAATTATTCAGAATCCGAATTTTTTCGGTCTGATTGAAGACATTGAACCGTTTTCTGAAATTACAGGCGCGGGTTCCTCGATCTTAATTACAGTTGTTGCCGAGGCGATGAGTCTTGGTATGCTCCGGGGCCCGGGTGAACTTGGTGCAGATGTTGTCTGCGGTGAGATTCAGAGTTTAGGGAATCCGCTTAATTTCGGAGGACCTTATGCCGGTTATATCTCCGCGAAGAAGGAATTCATGAGGCGAATCCCTGGGAGACTTGTGGGGCAGACCCTCGATTCAGACGGGAACAGAGTATATACTCTTACCCTGCAGACAAGGGAACAGCATATACGGCGTGAAAAAGCAACATCAAATATATGCACCAACGAAGGGCTTGTTGCTTTGAGAACTGCGGTATACTTAAGCTTAATCGGTGTACAATTGAAAGAACTTGCAGTGTTAAATCATCAGACGGCCTGTTATCTCCATGGAAAACTTAAGGATTCGGGAATCGAAACTCTGCATGATAAAACTCCGTTCTTTAATGAATTCGTCATAAAACCTTCGAGCTGTGAAAATGTTATGAGTGAGTTTTTAAAACATGGAATTAATCCGGGACTTGATATTTCGAAACTCTATCCTGAATATGAAGGGTGCATACTTTTATGCGCAACTGAAATGATTACAAAAGATGATGCTGATGAATATGTCCGTATAATCGGAGGCTGCCGATGAATACCGAGCTGATCTTTGAAAAAAGTACACCGGGTCAGAATCATTATAGAATACCGGAGTGGCAGGGTGAGAGCTGCGGCAATATCCCTGAAAAATTTATCAGGAAAGAGATTAATCTCCCCGACTGCAGCGAACCAGAGGTTGTAAGACATTACAACAATCTATCCCGGATGAATTTCGGAGTTGATAACGGAATGTATCCGCTTGGGAGCTGTACAATGAAGTACAATCCGAAGATTAATGAACGGATAGCACGGAGTAAATGTTTTTCTACACTGCATCCTCTTACCGGGAGCGACTGCGCCAGGGGTGCACTGAGGATTATGTATGAACTTACAGAATATTTATGCCGGATTACCGGCTTTTCCGGATTTACTCTTGCACCGGCAGCGGGTTCACACGGTGAGCTTACAGGTGTGATGGTTATTAAAAAATACTTTGAGAGCAGGGGTGAGACGCGGAATACCATACTTATACCCGATTCAGCTCATGGAACAAATCCTGCTTCGGTTGCCATGTGCGGATTTAAAGTTCTCGAGGTGCCGTCAACAGCTGAAGGTGATGTGGATTTTGATAAATTCACAGAACTCCTCGACGGCGATGTCGCTGCGATGATGCTCACCAGTCCAAATACTCTGGGTCTTTTTGACCGCAATCTTCTTAAAATTGCAGATGCTCTTCATAAAAACGGTTCGTTATTTTATGGAGACGGCGCCAATCTGAATGCCACTGTGGGACGGGCCCGGTTTCACGATATGGGTTTTGATCTTATGCATATTAATCTGCATAAAACTTTCTCCACTCCCCACGGCGGAGGTGGCCCCGGTTCCGGACCGCTCGGCGTGGCGGATCATCTGGTTAAATTTCTACCGGTACCGCTTATTAAAAAAGACGGGGAGAGCTACTCGCCTGTATATGATATGCCCGATTCCATCGGGAGAATACATTCATTTCAGGGAAACTTTGCAATATG
>PGXT01000004.1 GCA_002839285.1 Spirochaetae bacterium HGW-Spirochaetae-5
TATGAATTTCGCTTTCACGGATTTTTATGCTTTTCTGCGCGGACCCGGTTTTATAATATCGATTCTGGTATTTACAGCCGGTTTCATATACCGCGCTGTCAGTCTCATTCGTGCAACACGGAGAGTCCGTAAACTCAACATAAATAGTAATAATTATATTCGGCACAATGCACCCGCGGCGCAGAGAAGCGGTTTAAAACAAATGATTTCAGCATTTAAAACTAAAATGAAAAATACCATTTTCTTTTCAAATCCGGTTATGGGGATTATCAGTCTTATCTTTCATATACTGCTTTTCATAACACCGGTTTTTCTTACGGCACATAATATTATTGCCGATCTTACCACAGGATTCAGCCTCCCGGTTCTCCCCGAGCGGCTCACAGATTTTTTTACGATATCACTTATGGCAATGGGCGTTTTTTTTCTGGCAAGACGCATCTTTATTCCACGTGTGCGGATGATCTCCACAGCACGCGATTACCTTGTACTCCTTTTTGTAATGGCGCCCTTCGTGAGCGGATTCTTTGCGTATCATCATTTTTTTAATTATCGAGTTGTAATTTATCTGCATATGATAATAGGTGAAGTTGCTATTATGATTTTACCATTCACAAGTCTTGTACATATGCCGTTTATCTTTTTTTCACGTTTTAATATTGATAGTGAACACAGCATAATACCGGGAAACCGCAGCTGGTGAAGAATAGCAAAGCCGGTGTGCATGACTTTCAAAAATACTTTTCATTCAGGAGCAGACAAAACAGATGAACAGCATTAATACAGATACGGCAGCGATGAATCGTATAGCTGATATTCTCGATAAAAAGAGAGATATGATAAAACTCTCCCTCTCTGCATGTGTTCACTGCTCGATCTGTTCCGAAAGCTGCTTTAAATTTAACTCAAACAAAAAAGATCCCACATACACCCCTGCATATAAAGTTATTAATTCCATAGGAAGGATTTACAAAAAAAAGGGTAAGCTCTCCGACTCGGAATATGATAAAATTAAAATTCTGATATGGGATAAATGTGTTCTATGCATGAGGTGCTACTGCCCTTTGGGGATTAGTATACCATCGCTCATCGCATGCGCCAGGAGTGTCTGCAGAGAGAAAGGGTTTTACCGCACATACGATGAGACAGCGGATGGTCCTGAAATATGAAAAAGTTTATTTTTGTTATCATAACTTTCTGCTTTACAGTTCCGGTTTTACTTTTCGGGCAGATGGAAGTAATAGAGATTAATAATCCGGTTTTTAAATTAAGGAGCCGTTCACCGGTTATATTTAGTCACGGCAATCATATGATGATTGAAGATTTATCCTGCCGCGACTGCCACCACCGGTTTGAAAACGGGATTAATGTTCTCGACGAGGCCGAACTTGACAGCGATAACAAAGATATATACTGCAGAAGCTGTCATACCGGTGAAACAGAGCTGAAGAATGCCTATCACAGATCATGCATAAGATGTCACGACGCCATGATCAAAAAAAACAAGTCCGCAGGTCCGAGACTCTGCGGAGAATGCCACAAATAGTAAATCTCCGGAGAATATAATGATAAAGGCAAAACGGAAACCTCTTGAAGAGTTATTCGATCTCACTAAAGGCTTTCAGCGTATACTCTGCGTCGGATGCGGCGGCTGTACATCAGTCTGTCTAGCCGGGGGGCAGCGGGAAACTCAGATGCTGAAAACAGATCTGTCTCAGCTATTCAGAGAGAACGGCAAAAGCGCACATATCTCTGTCTTTGTTATAGAGCGCCAGTGCAGCCCGGAATATATTTCTGATATTGAAGACATGATTAAAGATTATGGCTGTGTAATATCCGCCGCTTGCGGAGCAGGCGTACAGCTTCTTGCAGAGAGGTACAGATCAAAACCGGTTTTCCCTGCGCTGAACACCATGTTTGTCGGGTTAGACAGAAGCACAGGATTATATCAGGAGAGATGCCGTACATGCGGCGACTGTCAGCTGGGATACACCGGCGGGATATGCCCGGTAACATGCTGTTCGAAAAGTCTCTTCAATGGCCCATGCGGCGGCACAAACATTAACGGCAGCTGTGAAGTCAGCAGAGAGACACCATGTGCCTGGAATGAGATATACGAAAGATTAAAAATGCAGAATCGTGTCGAGAACATTCTCTCCATACATCCCCCGATGGACTGGACTGACAAGGGTCCGGGGACACTTATTCAAAGCGGATATGAGAGCAGATATATAAAGAAGTAGAATATTATGGAGAACAATATATAATGAAATCAGGTAGCAATCTGGAGAGAGTATTAAAGGCCGGACATTTTGCTGTAACAACGGAGTTTGGTCCGCCGAAGGGTACCGATCTGTCTATAGTTAAAAATAAAGCTGAATTTATACGGGGCAATGTTGATGCGGTAAACGTTACCGATTGCCAGACCGCAGTTGTACGGCTGTCAAGTATAGCCACATCGGCAATTCTTGTCCAAATGGGAATTGAGCCTGTAATGCAGATGACTTGCCGTGACAGAAACAGAATAGCAATTCAGAGCGACATATTCGGCGCATCGGCATTGGGTATTAAAAACATGCTGGCAATTTCAGGAGATCATCACAGTTTCGGGAACCAGAAAAATGCGCGCAAAGTTTACGACATAGATTCGATGCAGATGATTTCGCTTGTGAAAAGAATGCGTGATGAACAGAAGATGCTCAGTGAAGATAAACCATTCCAGGGTGAAGTCCCCATGTTCATCGGAGCGGCTGCGAATCCCTTCGCGCCTCCGGTTGAATTCCGCGCCATGCACCTTAGAAAAAAAATTGAAGCAGGCGCCGACTTTATACAGACTCAAAGCATATACGATGTTGATAAATTCCGGCAGTGGATGAAGATAGTCTGCGACATGGGATTGGACAGACAATGCGCAATACTTGCAGGACTGACTCCTCTGAAGTCTGCCGGTATGGCAAGATATATGGCTGATAATGTACCGGGGATGCAGATACCGGAATCGTTGTTGACCCGAATGGCAGGTGTTCCAAAAGAGAGAGCTGCAGAAGAGGGGATCAGAATTTTCTGTGAACAGGTTGAACAGATACGGGAAATTCCGGGAATCGCAGGTTTACATATAATGGCAATTGAATGGGAACATAGAATTCCCGAAATTACTGAACGGGCTGGACTCCTCCCCAGACCGGTTATGCAAGGAAATGACTTTTTCAGTGGGGATCCTCAATGCCGATGACATCATTGAGGATCTTCGCCAGGCGATGTCTTAGACTGAAGTTCTGAAATTATTTGTTCAGTAGGATCGATTTATTCCGGCATAGAGTATTGATTTAAATCTACTCTGCGCCGGTTTTGTCCCCGTTCTCTATCTTTATTTCACATTTGTCGCACCAGCGGCTCTCAACATAATTAAGCACTGCAGCTGTCAGTAGTGCAATTACACCTGCATAAAGGAATAATTTATTATAGCTGATAAAAATTCCATAAAAGACACTTAGTGTGCCTGAAACCCCGATAAGCAGCGGCAAAGAACATAAAGATATAAACGATTGTCTTCTCCTCAAACGGAAAGAGTATGCCTACTCCTAAAATGCTGCCTAGAACAGAAAAAAGAGGGAAACAGACCGGGCAGGCCATTGCAGAAAGCAGAGCACCAAAGCTTCCGGCCTTATCAAGAAATCTTAAATTAATATCCATAAACTCCCCTTCTGGAAGAGAACTATATTAAACCAATTCCAACCATCTTTTAATAAAATTTATTATCTGTTTAAAACTAATTCCATTAATCTCTCTAATATACTTTTGTATATATTCCCGGGATATAGTTACCCAATTTGTTTAAATGATGTTTACAGCAATTCTAAAGACGGGTTATACGATCTGAATGTGAATATACATTAAAGCTGTCACCTCTGATAAAACCTGCAATGGTAATCCCGAACTCCTCAGCAAAATCCACAGCAAGCACCGTAGGAGCAGATCTCGATAAAAGAAGCGGCGCTCCTATCCGGGCAGCCTTAATCAGCATCTCCGATGATATCCGTAAAAGCACAGCCTTATCGGAGGTATCTATCCGGTTAAGAAATGTATATCCCATTATACGGTCAAGGGCATTGTGACGGCCGATATCCTCATACCTGATAATAATATCGCTGTCATCAGCAAGTCCGGCTGAATGAACCCCGCCTGTTCTGCGGAAGGTATCAGATGAAGTTTCAAACTTTCCCATGAGTTCAAGTATACTTTTCGCTGAAAATTCAGCACTACCCGTGACCGGACTAACCTGGTTCTGATCATTGATGTAATACAATGACGGCCGCCCTTTGCCGCAGCAGCTTGTAAAATTGCGGCATAGAAAAGTTTCAATCTGCGGAGTCGGATTAACGGTCTCCACCCATACCACGCCCTGACTGTCCCGATGAAAGTAATCCCTGATATCATCGGGATTTTTTATAAGCCCCTCACCTGCAAGAAAACCGATTACCAGTTCCTTTTCTGATATCGGAGAACAGACAAGTGTTGCGAACTCCTCACCATTAAGCATTACAGTGATAGGTTTCTCTATTACAACAGAATCATCTTCAATAAAGCTGGTTCCGTTTCTATATTTTCTGATTTTCTTTGTTTCAAACATCTCTGCCTCCAATTCTGAAATTGTGCTGACTGTGCAAACAAAACAGAACAGAACAAAGTCCGGAAACAGACTATCGGTTCTATAACAGCCTGTTCTCTATTATATCTATCAGTGAATCGATAAAATAATCGATCTCATCGATTGTATTGTATATATAAAAACTTATCCTCAATGTCCCTGAAATTTTCATCTCATTCATCAGCGGATAGGCACAGTGCCCCCCCGCCCTTGCTTCAATCCCGCAGCTGCTTAAAAACTCTGAAATAATATGAGCATCAGTCATCTCTCCGTCTTTGTATACATTAAATGAGATTATACCTGAACGATTTTCATGGGTACGCGGACCGTATACTTTCACACCTTCAACATCAGCCAGTTTCTCAAGAGCATAACTGCTGAGATGCTGTTCATATTTTAAAACATTCTGCATACCTATCCTGGAAAGATAATCCATTGCTCCGGTGAGCTTAATTCCCTTTAATATGTTTTCTGCACCTGCGAGAGCAACGGCACCGCACATATCGGGAGTTCCAGCTTCAAACTTCCACGGCAGGTCATTCCACTCAACGGATAAGCCCTTGACACTCTTTACCATCCCGCCGCCGTAAATGAACGGAGGGAGCTTTTCGAGAAGAGACTCCCTCCCCCATAGAACCCCTGTCCCTGCCGGACCGAGCATCTTGTGCCCTGAAAAAACAAAAAAATCACAACCTATATCCTGTACATTTACAGGCATATGCGGAACAGATTGATTACCATCAACAAGGAAGAGCGCCCCCGCATCCTTTGCTGTAATTGCCATCTCTTTTACTGGATTAATAATCCCGAGAACATTGGAAACGTGAGCACAGCAGATCAGTTTAGTCTTATCTGTTATCAATGATTTAAGAGCCGGCAGATCAATTAAACCATCAGCGTTGAGCTGCAGATTTTTTATTACAACACCGGAGGTTTCAGCCATTCTCATCCATGGGATATAATTGGAGTGATGTTCCGAGAGAGGGATAATTATCTCATCACCCGAAGAAAGATTAATTCCGCTCTCTCTGCTTTGAACGAGAGCGTATGCAAGAAGGTTAATCGCTTCAGTTGCATTTTTAGTAAGAACAATTCCGCGGTAGGAGGGTGCACCGATGAACCGCGCAATGTTTTCATGTGCCTTCAGATAAAGTTCAGTTGCAGTTCCGCCGGATGAGTATGCCGACCTGTTAACAGGTGCGTTGTACTTCGAGTATATTTCAGAGATAGTATTTATAACCTGTACAGGCTTATGCGTAGTTGCGGCGCTGTCAAAGTATACGGGAGGTCTGCCGTTTATTTGCGAATCAAGATACGGGAAGTCTTTTCTTATATTTAATGTGTCCATCTTTTACCATCTTTAAACAATTCCACTCCGGGCTGCGGAGGATGATTATGATCATGAAAATGTTTTCAATATCCGATATACTCCGCATAAAGCGACTTGCCTTCCGACTCCTCTACAGCGCCCTTGATTATAGTCCTTCCATCGGGAAATATTGTAAACTCATACCCGGGGATTGTAAACTTCATCATGTAGTTATTAAACTTAACCTCACCCGATTTTTTTAATCTTAATGCCAGATCTTCGAATGGTACACCAATCAGAGAAGCAGGTGTAACTTGTACGGAGTTATGCCCGCACAACGACACAGCTTTAACTCCCGTCTCACCCTTGAGCAATTCATATTTGTGCTCATCACATATGCGGCATAGTGATTCTTCGCTCTTTTTAATAACAAAATTTTTAGTAATATTATGCCATACATCTACATATATCAGTTTTTCCGAGATTGCGCTTTTTCTCCCCATGAGAATTTTAAGTCCCTCAGTAGCTTCAATGGAAGTTACCATACTTACAGCTGTATTGAGGACACCGGTTGTTGCACATGTGGGAAAACTTCCCGGAGCCGGTATATTATTTATAAAACAGTTCAGGCATGGAGTTTCGCCGGGAATTGTTGCATATATCATACCGTAAGTTGAGACAACTCCGGCATATACCCATGGTATCTTCATCTTGTCGCAGGCTTCATTTATCAGAAATCTTGTTTCAAAATTATCAGTCCCGTCAAGAATCAGGTCTGCCCCACTGAAAAGCTCCTCGATATTTGAAGATGTCAGATCCGCGACAACAGGGACAATATTTACAGAGGAGTTCACCAGCCGGAGTTTTTCTGCTGCAGCAACAGATTTCGGAAGCCCCCTGCGGATGTCCTCTTCATCAAAGAGAATCTGCCTGGGGAGATTATCGTAATCGATATAATCCCGGTCTATAATAACCACATTCCCTACGCCTGATCTTACCATAGTATTTGCAAGTGAGGTTCCCAGGGCCCCGCAGCCTGCTATTACCACTGTTGATTTGCCGAGAAGCTCCTGACCATCCGCACCGATCAGCGGTAAAAGAGTCTGCTTGTAGTATCTGCTGATCTCTTTATCATTCATATCCGGTTTTCCTGTTCAATAATTCCGCCGCCTATAACTGTATCACCGTCATAGAATACCGCTGACTGCCCCGGGGAGATGGATTTACTGCTGTTTGTAAGTGTAACCTTTACATAAAACGAATTTATAAGTTCAATTACCGCATCATCACCGGTCTGTGTTGATCTGGTCTTGACCGAGGCTTTAAAGCTTTTTGAAACTTTATGAAGAGCGATCCAATTAATATCCTTAACGAAAAATGATGAACCGCATATATCTCTTTTTGTACCTGCAACTACACGGTTTGAGCTGCTTTCAAGCCTTACAACATACAAGGGCTCACTTGCGGCTATGCCGAGTCCCCTTCTCTGCCCGGGGGTATAGTTCCATATTCCGTTGTGTCTCCCTATAATCCTGCCGCTCATGTCCACTATTTCGCCATCTGTATTGGTTACATTGAGCAGTTCCCGGTAATCTCCGCTGTAGAAGTCCTGGCTCTCCTCTTTGTCGGATACAGTTAAACCTGCTGACCTTGCAAGCTCCCTGACTTCAGATTTTGTCATATCGCCAAGGGGAAGCAGTGTACCCGCCAGCTGCTGCTGAGATAACTTATATATAAAGTACGACTGATCCTTATGTATATCTATTCCCCGTTTAAGAAGAAACCGGTCGGTCTCTTCATGATGCTCTATCTTTGCATAATGGCCCGTTGCGAATTTATCAAAATCCAGTCCGGCTGCCTTCGCCGTAGTGAGCAGGTTACCGAACTTGATCTTCTGGTTGCAGACAATGCATGGATTCGGTGTTCTGGCATTGAGGTATTCATTCCGGAAATATTCAATTACAGTATTTTTATACTCGCCTGAACAGTCGATAACATAAAAGGGGATATCAAGCTGGCTGCATATCTGCCGCGCCGCTTCTATATCATCCTTTTCATCAGGACCGTAACATGCGTTCTTCCCTGAATGAGTATACGCAAATGAGCCATCCCATATCGACATTGTAATGCCGATTACATCATGTCCCTGCTGCTTCAAAATCAATGCGGCAACTGATGAATCTACTCCGCCGCTCATTCCAACTGCAATTTTCATTCTCTTAATCCATCTTTATAACTTAATTAATATCCCTTACATCTGCATTCAGTTTAACAGCAGGTTGAGTCAAATGCAGGCGGGCATAATAATATACAGTTCCTCATTCAGCTGATCATATCGAATAATCCGATCCGTTCTTTTGAGAATTTTTAATCTTGCCCGATTTTCTGATCAGGTCTTCAAGAGTAAATGTATCAAGGAAATTCAGGAGAAGTGAACTCATCTCATCCCAGACCTCCCGTGTTGCGCACTCATTGGCCTTGCCGCATACCGCGGGATTACCCACACAGTCCACAAGACTCAGATCCCCCTCCAGAGGCTCAATTATATCTCTAAGGGTTATTTCCGAAGCCGGTCTGCTGAGAAGATAACCTCCATGTGCCCCTCTGAATGTTGTAACTAAACCTTTAGCCTTCAGGGGAATAATTATCTGACTTAGATACTTCTCCGAAATCTCTTCAGAACTTGCTATATCCTTGAGAAAAAGCGGTTTACTCAGTTTGTTAGCTCCCAGAGCAAGCATTAATCTCACTCCATATCTTGATCGTGTTGAAAGACGCATATAAGACTCCTTAAAAAAAATTACTGAAATACTTCTCCGTTAAAACTATTACACCTGTTCAAAAAGCCATGTTGAGAGATAGCGCTCACCTGTATCGGGCAAAATAACAACAATAGTTTTCCCCTTAGACTCTTCTCTTTCAGCCACAGATAAAGCCGCAAATAGAGCCGCTCCGCCCGAGATCCCTGCAAGAATCCCCTCTTCTTTCGCGAGTCTCCTTGATGTGTCCCCTGCATCGATATGAGAAACGGTAATTATCTCGTCAACAATACCCTTGTTAAATATCTGAGGAACAAATCCCGCGCCTATCCCCTGAATTTTGTGCGGTCCCGGAGCTCCACCGGAAAGAACCGGAGAATCAACAGGTTCAACTGCAATTACTTTAACAGAGGATTTCTTCTTCTTAATCGCTTCGCCGATTCCGGTAATAGTTCCCCCAGTACCAACTCCTCCGATTATTATATCAACAGCACCATCAGTATCGTTCCATATCTCTTCAGCTGTTGTCTTCCTGTGAATTTCAGGATTTGCCGGATTATTGAACTGCTGCGGAATAAATGATCCGGGGATCTCTTTCTGCAGCTCCTCTGCTTTAGCTATGGCTCCCTTCATTCCAAGCTTTCCATCTGTCAGCACAAGCTCTGCGCCGAAGATTTTAAGAAGCTGTCTTCTCTCTACGCTCATTGTTTCCGGCATTGTGAGAATAAGCCTGTATCCTCTTGAAGCCGCAACAAAGGCAAGAGCAATCCCGGTATTGCCGCTTGTCGGTTCAATGATAGTTGTCCCCTCTTTGATCAGCCCGTCCCTCTCAGCAGCTTCAATAAGAGCAACGCCGATTCGATCTTTAACGCTCGAAAGAGGATTGAAGGATTCCAGCTTTGCCAGCACAACCGCTCCCTTCGACTTATTGAGCTTATTTATTTTTACGAGAGGCGTGTTACCTATCGTTTTTGTTATGTCTTCGAATATTCTTGCCATTTTAATTCCTCCTTTTTTTGAGCAGGTACAGTCAGCAAGTCACTAGCCTGGGCTGCACCTGCATGGTAGCATCTGACTACCGTGGACAGGCTCGGGCTGTGGAAAGCATGCTGACCTGCCGGGACAGACTCTGAGAGTGGGGTACGGTCTCCAGCTGTCAGGTACGGACTCCAGCTGGAAAGTATGGTCTCCAGCTGGAAAGTATGGGCGAATGATTATTCGCCCTTACGGTGAGTCTGCACTACCGTGACTCCGCCTCTACCGTGAGTCCGTGCTACTGTGTGTCCGCCTCTACTGTGAGGCTGCCTCTACTGTGAGGCTGCCTCTACTGTGAGGCTGCCTCTACTGTGAGGCTGCCTCTACTGCGCACTCTCCTCTCTCCCTGTGTACTACGCCTCTTCCGTGCCTTCTGCTCTGTTTACTGTCCGTTCACTCCCTTACGACACAGCCTTTGCCAGCGCCTGATCTATATCATCGAGTATATCGTCTATATGTTCAATACCTATTGAAAGTCTTATGAAATCCGGAGTAACCCCAGTTGCAAGCTGCTCTTCCGGCGATAGCTGCTGATGGGTTGTACTTGCCGGATGTATCGCAAGAGATTTCGCATCACCGACATTTGCAAGGTGCGATATAAGCTGAAGAGAGTTTATAAATCTCTTCCCTGCCTCGACTCCCCCTTTTATTCCGAAACCGATTATAGCTCCTGCTCCATCTTTTAAATATTTATCCGCATATTTTTTATCAGGACTTGAATCGAGTCCCGGATATATAACCCACTCAACTGATTTATGACCGGCCAGATGCTTCGCAGCAGCGAGAGCATTCTCTGAATGACGCGCCATTCTCAGATGAAGAGTTTCAACTCCCTGAAGAAGAAGAAAAGCATTGAACGGAGACAATGCCGGCCCCAGATCGCGGAGCAGTGTAACTCTTGCTTTAAGAATATATGCGATATTTCCAATCGGCTTAAGCGCTTCAATAAATTCCAGACCATGGTAACTCGGTTCCGGATCTGATATCAGAGGGAACTTCCCGCTGCTCCAGTCGAACTTTCCTGAATCTACAATAAGCCCGCCGAGGGAAGTACCATGTCCCCCTAAAAATTTTGTAGCGGAATATACTATAATATCAACACCATGATCGAAAGGTTTCAGAATATAAGGTGAAACTGTATTATCCAGAATAAAAGGTATTCCGTGTTTATGGGCAATAGCCGCTATCCCTTCGAGATTGCATACATCGAGTTTGGGATTACCTATAGATTCAGCATAAACAGCCTTTGTTTTCGGAGTGATAGCCTTTTCTATCGCATCGAGATCATTCGATTTAACAAAGTTTACTTTAATGCCGAACTTTGCAAATGTATAATGAAAAAGATTATATGTACCGCCATAAAGATTATTCGCAGAAACAATCTCATCTCCGGATTTAGCAATATTCAGAAGAGCGAGAGATATGGCAGACTGACCGCTTGCAACCGCAAGAGCCCCCACTCCACCCTCAAGCGCTGTAATCCTCTTCTCCAGAACATCAGTTGTCGGATTCATCAGACGTGTATAAATATTGCCGAATGATGTCAGCCCGAAAAGGCTCGCTGCGTGATCTGCATCATTGAACTGGTATGATGTTGTCTGATAGATTGGTACAGCTCTTGATCCTGTAACCGGATCGGGCTCCTGCCCCGCATGGAGAGCAAGTGATTCTCTTCTTAATTGACCGTCAATTTTACTCATAAAGTTCCCTCTCTTTTAATTACTACCAATATAGTAGTATAACTAGTGATTATTTGTCAACAATAAAGATATTTTTTTTAAGCTTTTTATGAAAAATTTATTCTCTTAACAGAATTTTAATAATTAATACATATATATTCTATAAATAACAATCATAACCGGATATATCGTGGAGATTTAGCATGAATAAAAAATTCTTTAATTCTGCTTGTAAAATCAGCAGCAGATAGTAAAAAGACTCATTGACTCGTATCCCGTAAATTCCGGGTGAATATATTTTTAGTAAAACGTCAAAAACAGAGCGGAGAAGAATAAAATGTCAACAAAACAGGAAGTAACACAATCTACTGAACAGAAACTATCTCATCAGTTATCCATGCAGATCATGGAAGTGGGACAGACAATACTTGAACTGGAATCAACATATCACGATTCATTCAGCAGACAGATGAGAGAAAAAATCCAGCGCGCTAAAGAAATTCTTGATGAACTTGCAAATGACTGCATGACTGAACTGACATCTGAAAGAATGAAAAACTGGCAGAAAGAGAGACTTCAGGAAAAAGAAAAATTGAAATTCACAAGAAAAAAAGATGCATGGGAGATTCTATCCCCGCAGCAGGAAGAGGAATACAAGGCAAGAGTGACCAGAAGAATGCACCAGGGATTCGGAAGATAACAATAAACCGCCCGGCATTTTCAATGCCGGGTATCATAGCTGATTAAGGTTTTGTAAGCCGGAGTCCTAAAACAGATAATGCTCAAAAATGACTCTGTTTTTATTAAACCGGATTAAACTGCTTTTAAAATGAGGCATTATGAACTTTTTCATAATATCAGCAGTCCTGTCTCTGCTTGCGGGTCTGCTTTATTTCGAAAAGAAAGAATCGGTCAAAGGTCTTTTAATCGTTAAACCTCTATTATCATCACTCTTTATAATTACGGCACTTATCCAGAATCACCAGAATATGATATATTTCTATATTATATTATCGGGACTGCTGCTCTGTCTGATCGGAGATGTGTGCCTAATATTCTTTTTTAATAAAAAAATATTCACTTCCGGTCTGGCCGCATTTCTCGCGGGACATATAATGTACATGATAGCTTTCTTTAAATTCGGAGAGAGCGGAACAGCTGTTTACGCCGCGGGAATACTTTGTCTTACAATAAGCAGCTTTATTTTCATAAAACTGAAACCTCATCTCGGAAACATGAAAAAACCGGTCATAGCCTATATTGCAATAATTACCGTGATGGTTATAAGCGCTTTTTCATTTCATGAGAATTCTATTGTGAGCCAAACCATAAGAAATACCATAATTGCCGCAGCACTGATATTCTATGCATCTGATATATTTGTTGCACGGCACAGGTTTGTGAAAAAAGAATTCTTAAATCGGGCAATAGGTCTTCCGATGTACTACACGGCACAGTTTATGCTGGCACTGTCTACAGGAATGTTCTGATAGAGATTAAAAGATGTTAAACGTGAAAATCTCCGGTATTGCTCTCTTTCTTCTCATACTTCTGTCCTGTTATCCGGATGCTGAATCGGAGAAATCTGAAATGGAAAAAACAGATAAATGTTTTTCAGAAATGAATTTAAGTATAGTGCATAACTATTTAAAGCAGCAAATCAGTACCGGAAACACACCATATTACAAATATGACGGGTATGAACTGTATATTGATGAAGAAATAACAATTTTCCTTAAAGATAAAGGATACACTCTTGCCGTAATAAATAAAAAAAACGGGATCGTTTCATTAGCTGTATTACAGAAAAATAATGAAAGAATAGTAAAAACAGCAACGGGTATATTCTGCAGAATACTCCTGATGGCTAAAGAATGACCCGGCCCGTTTTTTTACATCGGCTCTAAAAAGATATTCCGTATAATTCTTCAACATGTTGCATTATTGATACACAGTTAAACTGATTTCTTCAATACAAAAAGTTTTTCAACAGAAACGGTTCACCCATATCCTCTTAACTCCTGATTATATCAGACATAACAGAATAAAAAAATAAAAAATAACTTTGGCACAAATAATGCTTATTATATAATCAGTTATGTTTATAAATTATTAAGGAGTTTCATTGTGGAACCTAACAAAATTGAAATTAAAAGCCCCGAAGGTAAACTGGGGGTTCTTATACCGGGTCTTGGCGCGGTAAGCACCACATTTATTGCCGGAGTTATGATGATAAGAAAAGGGCTGAACAAGCCCATCGGGTCACTTGCACAAATGGGAAAACTCAGAACCGGAACCGGGGCTGACGCCAAAGAGGTTGATATTAAGGAATTCATCCCTCTTGCAGCACTAAGCGATATGGAGTTCGGCGGATGGGACATCTTTGAAGATACGGTGTACGAATCTGCTGCAAATGCCCAGGTTCTGACAAAAGATGATCTTGAATCTGTTAAAGATGAACTCGCAGCGATCAAACCGTGGAAAGCCGTATTCAATAAACATTTCGTTAAAAATCTTGACGGTGTAAACGTCAAGCAGGCGCCGACACACTGGGATATGGTTCAGCTTGTCAAAGAGGACATTGCTAAATTCAAACAGGAAAAAAATATATCAAGATTCATTATGGTATGGTGCGGGAGTACAGAAATCCATCAGGTAATGGTTCCTGGAGTTCACGACACTCTGGCTAATTTTGAAAAAGCATTGAAGGAGAACCACCCTGCAATTGCGCCGAGTATGATTTACTGCTACGCCGCGCTTGACCTTGGAATACCATACGCCAACGGCGCTCCGAACCTCTGCAATGATATCCCGGCATTCTGGGAACTGGCAGATTTAAGAAAAACCGCCATGGGCGGTAAAGATTTTAAATCTGGCCAGACATTCATGAAAACTCTGCTTGCTCCCGGATTCAAGGCAAGAATGCTTGGGATGAAGGGGTGGTACTCAACAAACATTCTCGGCAACAGGGATGGAGCCGTTCTTGAAGATCCGGAATCATTCAAATCTAAAGAAGTGAGCAAGCTTTCTGTTCTTGAACAGATATGCCAGCCGGAGCTTTACCCCGATCTTTATGGTGATTTCTATCACAAAGTAACAATCAACTACTATCCTCCAAGAGGGGACAATAAAGAGGGATGGGACAACATCGATATATTCGGATGGCTCGGTTATCCAATGCAGGTAAAAGTAAACTTTCTCTGCCGTGACTCCATTCTCGCGGCTCCGATAGTGCTAGACCTTGTTATTTTTCTCGATTTAGCTCAAAGATCCGGACTTTTCGGAAACCAGGAGTGGCTTTCATTCTACTGGAAGAGCCCCATGCATCTGCCGAATCAGGAACCGGAACACGATCTCTTTGTACAGCTAATGAGATTTAAAAACACTTTAAGATGGCTCCGAAACGAACCGCCGGTAACAACACTCGGGCACGAAACTTACAATTAAATAAAACCTTATCCCATTATTCACATCCTTTTGAGTTCCCCCCATCAAGGGGGAACTCAAAATTAGAAACGGCAGCAATCCCCCATTTCCGGAGTAAGCTTTGCCCCCTCCGGGGGTGCGGGGGCTTCGGTGTGTGAATATCTTATTGCCCCCAAAAAATAAGCAGTTACCTGGAAACCAACAAAAAATTAAAATTTAATAGTTGCCATTTTATAAAAATGTTCAACACTAACTCCCTCTCCTGTAGTTGAAAGCTATTGGAACTGAAGGGGCGCTGCCCTCGTAATCCCCCATTTCAGGCGCAGCGCGAAGCGCTGTGCCCGCAAAAATAAACCGCTACCACTGATGGTAAATTATATCAGTACAAAAATATCTGAACAGGTAAAACATTAAATGGACAGTAACTCTATAATTCTTCTGTTATGCGGGCTTGTGATAATATCATATCTGTTCGAAATTTTCTCTAAAAAAACAGGTATCCCATCTGTTCTTTTTCTTATAACCCTGGGTATACTGCTTAACAAACTTACAGTTTTCTATGAAATTCCGGCCGTAGATTTTCTACGGCTTATACCTGTTATAGGCACAGTAGGTCTTATACTTATTGTATTTGAAGGATCCCTTGAGATTGAATATCACAGTGATAAAAAAAAGATATTGTTCAAAGTCCTTGCTGTTTCGATAATTATTCTTGCAGCAAACTCTGTAATTATGGCGATTATATTTCAGCATTTTACCGGTCTCGGTTTCCATCAATGTTTTGTTAACGCAATACCATTAAGCGTAATCAGCTCGGCAATAGCTATCCCATCGGCTGCTCACCTTTCATCGGAGAACAGGGAATTTATTACAATGGAGAGTTCGCTATCCGATATTCTGGGGATTATTCTTTTCAATTACGCAATTATCAACAGCACCCTTACATTTTTTCTTACGGGTAAAATCATCATAGAGATTATCGTTGTTACAATTGTATCATTTATTTTCTGCCTTATACTGCTCTATCTACTCAGAACAATAGGCCACAATATCAAATTTGTACTTATTCTGTCTGTTATGGTTTTTTTATACTCACTGGGAAAATCAATACACGTCTCTTCAGGGGGTTTTTCTTGTAAAAACTTTTTTCTTTATCATATTCGGTTTTATTTTAACACCCGGATCTTTACTCTCCCCGGTGAATATTATAACAGCATCCGCAATTCTCGGAGCTATCTATGGAGTTCGAATCATCACTCTTCTGATTGTAAAACAAAGTGTCTTCCCTGGAATTTTTTATGCTCCCAGGGGACTCATAACAATTCTGCTCTACGCCAGCATCCCCGCGGTCCTGCAGATGGATAGAATCAACATTGATGTGCTTTTCATTGTAATTCTGGCAACAAGCACTATCATGATACTCGGTTCATTCTGGAAAAGAGGCGCCCCGGAAAGCGGCGGGGAGAAATGCCTTTCCAATTCTGAACCAAAATAGCTGCTCATGAATTGTCCCGCTGCTCCAGCATAAATATCAGAAAGGAGTGATGAGACAGTGTTATTATATAATTTTCATTTTCGGGAATTACCGGAAAAGCTGACCCCCCGAGAAGCTCAACAGGTGTTAAACCGGTATATTCCTGAAGATCAAGTTTTACAGCCTCGGCCTTTGAAGAAAGATTAAAAACACAAAGGGCTTTTTCTTCATTATCAAACCTGATATAAGCCAGAATCTTTTTATTATTTGTTTCAATAAAATCTATATAGCCGTTTCCGAAAACCATATGCGATTTACTCTTGTTTATCAAACGCTTTATAAAACTGAGCAGAGATGACGGACTGGAAACCTGAGCCTCCACATTGACCGCATTATAATTATACTCGGGATCTATTATTACCGGAGAATAAAGCATAGACGGTTTACTGTCTGAAAAGCCGGCATTCCTATCCTCGTTCCACTGCATGGGTGTCCTTACTCCGTTGCGGTCACCAAGATAGATGTTATCCCCCATTCCAATCTCATCGCCATAATATATAACCGGCGTACCTGGAAGAGTAAAAAGCAGAGCATAAGCCAGCTCCACTTTTCTCCTGTCATTATCGAGAAGAGGATTAAGCCTTCGCCTTATCCCCATATTGATCTGCATCCTCTTATCTTTTGCATAGAGGTTATACATATCATCCCTCTCCTCATCTGTGCACATCTCCAGAGTCAGCTCATCATGGTTTCTCAAAAATACCGCCCACTGACAGTTAGAAGGTATATCAGGAATCTGTTTTATAATATTGATAATCGGCTCACTGTTCTCCTTCTGGAATGCCATAAAGATTCTGGGCATAAGAGGAAAATTAAAAGCCATGTGAAACTCATCACCATCTCCAAAATATTTGATCAGATCTTCGGGCCACTGATTCGCCTCGGCGAGAAGTATTCTGTCAGGATATTCCTCATCAATTATTTTTCTAAGCTCACGGATATACTGGTGAGTTTCAGGAAGATTCTCGCAGTCTGTCCCCTCGCGCTCAAATAGATAAGGCACAGCATCGACACGGAATCCGTCAAGTCCCAGTTCAAACCAGAATCTGAACACTCTCTTCATCTCTTCACGGACCTTCTCATTTTCAAAATTCAGATCGGGTTGAGATGAGAAAAATCTATGCCAGTAATATTTCCCGCATTCATCACACCATGTCCAGTTAGACCTTTCAGTATCGCTGAATATTATACGTGCGTCCTCATATTTTTTATATGTATCTGACCAGACATAGTAGTTATGATACTCTGACTCCGGGCCTTTTTTCGCATCAAGAAACCATGGATGCCGGTCCGAAGTATGATTTAAAACAAGCTCCCCGATAATCCTTATTCCCCTGAGATGAGCCTGGGCAATCAGTTCCTTAAAATCATCCATAGTCCCGTATGCGGGATCTATCGAATAGTAATCTGAAATATCATAGCCATCATCAAGCCCCGGTGACGGGTATATCGGAAGCATCCATATGCAATTGATCCCGAGCCAGCAGAGATAATCCAGTTTTGATATGAGTCCCGGAATATCCCCTTTACCATCACTGCTTGAATCTTTAAATGCCTTAATACTTAATTCATAAATTACGGCATTTTTATACCATAGATTATCCATTTTACACTTCTCCAAAATTTTTCAAAAGTTTCCTGAATTCTTCCACATCATAGAGGTTATATTTCGCCGATGTATTTCCTAAGCCTATTTTCAGAGTATAAGCATTTTCAGGCAGCTTTTCGAACATCGTTTCATCGGTTATATCATCTCCGGCAGCAAGTATGAAGTCATAATTTTTTCCGGAGAGAATCCGTGAAGCGGTTATGCCTTTGCTGTTTTCAAGACTTTTTATCTCAATCACTCTATTCCCCTCCATCAGCCCTATATTCAGATTTGAAATAAAATCCAGAAGCTGGAGTTTCAGCTCCTTGGAATTCACAGAGGAAAATTCCGGATCAGCGTCTCTATAATGCCAGGCAAGAGAAAAATCCTTCTCTTCAATAAATGTTCCGGGAGTGTGTCTTACATATTTCTCAAGTAGAGGCCGTATAAGTTTTTTCCATCCCGTATCAACTTCAATTGTCTGCTGCCAGTCCCCTCCGGAATACCTGATCCATGCCCCATGCTCGGCAACAAGAGATAAATTTTTACTGCTGCTGAAAATTTTTTCAAGAAAACTCCTGCTCCGTCCGCTGATAACCACAATATCATTACCCTCTTTTGCGGCAATATTGTCAATTATGCCGTACAGCTCTTCATCGGGGAGCGCATCCTCGGGCTTTGAACTGAAATTTACAAGAGTGCCGTCATAATCGAGAAACAGAACTCTTGACTCTCCCTTTTTGTAATCATCAAGAATCCGGTTCTGAATTTTTCTGGTAAGAATTATCTTTTCATATTTAGTATTATCAGCTGGAGCGCTCTGAAGTTTAGCAATAAAATCATCGGCCCATTTGAAAACATCATACTCTTTCACCCTCTCTTTGATCTTTGCCATACGGGCATTACGCTCATACTCGGGCATTTCAAGGGCTCTTTTAATTGCATCTGAAATTCCGGCCCTGTCGTTGGGATTAACAATAACCGCCTCACCCATCTCTTCAACAACACCTGCCATCTCGCTTAAAATTATCACCCCGCTTTTTACTGTCTGAGCCGCAGCATACTCCTTCGCAATAAGATTCATCCCATCCCTGAGCGGAGTAAGGAGAGCAACATCAGCCTGATTATAAAATGCAAGAAGTGTATTAAAGGGAATTGACCTGTACATATAGCGGATGGGGCTCCATGAGATTGTCGAATATCTTCCGTTTATACTGGCGATAAGCCTGTCAACATCACTCTTGAGATGCCTGTAGAGCTTTATCTCGGTACGAGTGGGGACGGCAACAAGTATCATTACAATTTTTTCATGATAGCCGGGATTCTTTTCAAGAAAATAATCAAAGGCCTCAAGCCTCTGGAGTATCCCCTTGCTGTAATCCAGCCGGTCGATGGAAAGAATAATTTTTAAATGCTCCGACTTCTCCCGTATCTTCTCAATCTCTTTTTTTACTCCCGCTTTGTTAACTCCCGAGTACTTATTGTAATCAATCCCCATGGGGAAGACATCGGCTTTAACCATTCTGTCTTTCAGGTCAATCTCGCCGAATCTGTTTTCATGACCGCAAATTCTCAGAACACTGCTTAAAAAATGCCGGTAGTAATTATATGTATGAAAGCCTATCAGGTCGGCGCCGAGAAGCCCGAGAAGCAGTTCCTTTCGATAAGGAAGAAGTCTGTAAACTTCAGATGACGGGAAAGGTATATGAAGGAAAAAACCGATTCTGGCATCGGGAAGACGCTCCCTGATCATCTGAGGAAGAAGCATAAGTTGATAATCATGTATCCATATTGTATCATTATTTGAGGCATGTTTAAGTATTTCTTCACAAAACTTTTCATTAACCTCTTTATAAACCAGCCATGTCTTTTCAGAATACGTTGTATAAATAGGGAAATAATGAAAAAGCGGCCAGATGGTATTATTACTGAACCCATTATAATACATTTTTATTTCGTCTTCCGTCAGACTCACAGGCACACAGTTATAGCCATCCGATAATTTTTCAGAAATATATGATCTCTCCTCCTCTCCGATCTTATCCGAGGGGATTCCGCTGAATCCGATCCAGGTGAAATTATTTTTTTTACTGTAAGAGGACAAACCTGTAGCAAGACCGCCGGAACTGTGGGTGAATGATATTTTATTATTACCGGATGTAACTGTTACCGGTAACCGGTGCGACACAATTATTAATTTTGAACTGCTTTCTTTTTCTCTACTCAAAAAAACCTCCTGAACTGAACTATGAAACTGCCTCATTGACATACTGAAAACTGAATGGATATAACTTTTGAAAAAAATCCCTCTGCTATGTAAATATTAAAAATTTTCAATATTTTTTAAAGGCATAGAAAGATCAGTTTAATTTTATAATATTAAGTTACACTTAAAAAAGTTGCAATCAAGCAATTAAGGAAATTATCCCTCTATTTTTTATAATAACCGCCATATATCTTATAATTAAACAGTAAAAAGCCGGGATTTTGCTAAAATTTTATAGCTAAAGTATATTTAATTAAAAATAACTAAAAAAACGTTGTAACAGAAGGCTGTTTATTATAACTTATTTATAGATTACCTGGTATAGACCATTAAGTACCCATTCGAAAAAGTTTAAAGTCTCCATGAATATTATATTATAATGATATATAATCCATCGGAGGTACAGCATCAGAATAAAAATTATAACTGTTCCACCGTACCGCAGATTATAAAAAAATCATATTTTTTTATTCCCGGAACAGCCTTACAATTTTTACAAAAGGAGTTTTATATGAAAGAAAAATTTACACCTGAACTATTCCTGTCAATATCAGACAAATGGAGTTCAATACTGAAATCCGGAGCAGACCTTGACGAGATAAGGCATAATCTGCTCAACCATATCAATGAAAAACACTTTATCACATACTCGGGTAAAGACAATGACATGCACGACCTCGACCTTGTAATTATCCGTGACTGTGCCAGAGTGTGGAGAGGGATACTGCATCCAAGAAGTGAAAATCTTTCGAGCCGCAGTGTCCTGAGCGAACTTGTTAACGCCGCCAAAGGGAAACCTGATCCGGCACTGTCCGAGGCTTTCTGGGGTGAAATCTGCCATCTGGTTAGAGGTATAGAGGGGCAGTTCAGATTCCACGAGAACAGCGAATTCTCTTTTGCCGACTCGGGGGAACTCAAGGGGCGTGATGCAGCCCAGGTCCGTTCCGATGAACTTGATCTTATCCATACACATCTGGAGTGTAGAATGTCCAACTACAGATCCGGCATCAGCGATTCAGTCCTGGGACAGAGAGCTGAGAATAAAACCAGAATACTATCACAGCTTAACGAAACCGATGAGAACTGGAATGACTGGCACTGGCAGCTCAGGAACATTGCTAAAGATGAAAAAAAGCTGTCTCAGTTTGCTGAACTGTCTGAACAGGAAATCGAAAACATAAAAGAGGTGAACAGGCTAGGTATCCCCTTCGGAGTCACTCCATATTACGCGTCTCTTTTCGACAAACCTGATTCGGGAAATGATAAGGCAATCAGAATGCAGGTACTCTTCCCGGAGAGCTACATAAACTCATCCCAGGGTGAATGCCGTGATGAAAATATTAATGATTTTATGCTCGAAGGTGACACCTCCCCTGTTGACCTCATTACAAGACGGTACCCCAACATTGTAATTTTAAAACCATACAACTCCTGCCCGCAGATTTGTGTCTACTGCCAGCGCAACTGGGAGATTAAGGGTCCTCTGGAGCATGGAGCTATGGCCAGTGATGAAAAGATAAATACTGCTGTAAAATGGATTGCGGACCATGAAGCGATTAAAGAGGTTCTGATCACCGGCGGCGATCCCCTTGTGATGTCGGATCTTAAGATCAAGGAAATTCTGCAGAAACTTGCAGATATAAAACATGTTAAACGAATCCGGATCGGTTCAAGAACTCCGGTAACTCTTCCGATGAGGTTCACCGATGAGCTATGCGATATAATCGCATCATTCAGAATTCCCGGAAAAAGAGAAATTGCTCTGATGACACACATACAGCACCCACTTGAGGTAACACCGGATTTTATCCGCGCTGCAGAAAAAATTAAATCACGGGGAATTTCAATTTATAACCAGCTTGTTTTTACTTTTTACATATCAAGACGATTTGAAGCGGCAAGACTGAGAAGTCTCATAAAGCTCTGCGGAGTTGACCCCTACTACTCATTTTACCCTAAGGGCAAACTTGAGACTGCCGATTACCGGATACCGATAGCCCGAATGCTGCAGGAGCAGAAGGAGGAATCCAGGCTCATGCCGGGTCTTGCCCGCACCGATGAACCGGTTTACAATGTTCCGGGACTTGGTAAAAACAATCTCAATGCATGGCAGAACCGGGATTTTATTTCGATTAATCCGGATGGCTCACGTGTTTATGAATTTCATCCGTGGGAAAAGAAGATTGCAGATCAGAAAACATACGTCGGAACAGATATGCCGATTCTCGATTATCTGAAAAGGCTTGAAGATATAGGGGAATCTGCCGAACAATATGAAAGCATCTGGTACTATTTTTAAAATAAATCCAGGACAATTAAGAGGTAAAGTTGAATATGAGCGAAAACAGTAAAACAATTATTGAAAAACTGACCCATCCTCTGCAAAATTTTCTGCATCAGGAGGCTTCAGGGGGAATCCTTTTAATTATCTGCACGATAATAGCATTAACATGGGCTAACTCACCCTTCGCTGCGTCGTATCATCACCTGTGGCATACCTATCTCTCAATTGACCTGGGCGGAGCCGCTTTAAAATACACACTGCACCACTGGATAAACGACGGACTCATGGTTATATTTTTCTTTGTTGTAGGTCTTGAGATTAAGCGGGAACTGATTGCAGGCGAATTATCATCTGTAAAACAGGCTTCACTGCCCATTGCTGCTGCACTTGGCGGAATGATTGTGCCCGCGGCTATCTATTTTGCTTTAAATTCAGGGGAAGAGGGTTCAGCAGGATGGGGAATTCCAATGGCAACTGATATTGCCTTTGTCGTTGGAATCCTTGCCCTTCTGGGGAAACGTGTACCCCTTGCATTGAAAATATTTGTCCTGGCTCTTGCTATCGTTGACGACATCGGCGCTGTTCTTGTTATCGCCGTGTTTTACACATCGGATATTTCTGTAAACAGTCTTATACTGGCCGGTATTATACTTCTGGTATTGATTCTTATGAACAGAATAGGGGTGAGAAATTTATTACTCTATTCGCTTGCGGGGATTGTTCTATGGCTGGCTTTTCTGAAGTCAGGTGTCCATGCCACTGTGGCCGGAGTTCTCCTTGCATTTACCATTCCGGCTTCATCGAGAATCAACACAAAAAAGTTTACCGGAGATACCCAGCTTCTTCTCCATGAATTCAGCAATGCCGGTGAACATGGCGAAAATACATTGTCAAACAGTGAAAGACTTTCAATCATTGATGAGATTGAAAACAACTGTGAAAAGATTCTGACACCGCTTCAGAAATTTGAGCATGGGCTTCATCCATGGGTTGCATTTGCCATCATGCCGGTTTTTGCACTTGCCAATGCAGGTGTATCTATCGGAGAAGGGCTTGATTCCGCCCTGCTGCATCCGGTAAGCCTTGGAGTTATTCTTGGATTATTTTTCGGGAAACAGATCGGAATTTTTTCTTTCTCCTTTATTGCAATTAAACTTGGACTGGCGGCTAAGCCTGAAGGTGTAAGCTGGACAAAGATCTACGGAGCATCAATACTGGCAGGTATAGGTTTTACCATGTCGCTGTTCATAGCAAATCTGGCATTTAGTTCACCGGAGCTGCTGGATGTTGCCAAAGTGGGGATTCTCACAGGTTCACTGATTTCAGGTATAACGGGATTTTTCATTTTAAAATCGGCGCTGAAGCCGGAGTAATAATTTTATATATTCCCGCCGCCACCGGCGGCGGGAATGAAGTCTGAGAGTCTGCTTTCCTCTCTGGAACTACATCACGGTATTTATCTGAACTTCTTTATAAAAAAAGTTCCGTCATTAAGGATTCAAGGGTGAATTTATCTTTCTTAACCTGATTGTTTCGGGTGTTACAACAGTAAATGCGTTAAGCAGTTCATCTCCATGTTCCCTCATAACGCGTACTGCAAGCGCTGCTTTTTCGGAATTGGCAAGGCCGAAAACCCTGAATAATGCAACACCGGTTGAAATCATTTTTTTTCTGAAAACAAGTTCTCCAAAATCCTTGTCTGCAGTGAGTAAAAGAGCATCATTTGAATTAGCTGCAGCTAAGACTTCATTATCCGGTATTCCACGTTCCATATCGAGAATATACCATATCTGATAACCTTCATTCATAAGCGCATCAGCAACCTGTCTCTCTATACTTTCATCCAATACAAGTTTCACTTTACGCGCTGACCGGGTATATTATATCTGATTTTAATGCCTTCGCAGCAAAATTAAGCGCTGCGTATATTGCTTCCTGTGTCAGCTGCGGATGTGCTTCAAGTATCTGGCCGATAGATTCTCCATATGAAAGCTTTTCCAGTATCAGCTCTACTGTAATTCTTGTACCCGCGATTACAGGCTTCCCCATCATTATTTCAGGGTCGGATGTTATTAAATTTAAATTCATCTTAATTACCTTTTTAATAATTTAATGAACTCAACTTTAGATACTATGTCAAGAATATTTATCTGCGAAAATGTCCGAATCCGGATGGAGTTTTGTTCAACGTTCTGAATATTCTGAAAATTTTCTATAAAAAACGTTAAATCATAGAGAAAAAATACTAAACTCAAACATGCTGACGGAATGGACTGAAGTTTTTTGTATGAATATGAGTAGAGGTGATAGAATGTTAACCTGAAAAAATAGAAGTATATATATCCCCGCCGCCACCGGCGGCGGGGATGATAAAATCTTTCCGTAAATAATAAATCTATTTCTTAAACAACTGCTTGGCAGATTCAAGAAGGTCCGGAGGAAGTAATACAAATTTGCTGTTCGCGGACTCTCCCAGTTTTACAAGGCCCTTGACATACTCCTGACCTAGAAGATAAGTAACAGGGTCCCCTCCGCTGGTTTTGAGGGATTTTGAAACCATTTCAATCGCATTAGCTTCAGCCTGGGCGAGCCTCTCTCTTGCCTCGGCATCACGCTCAGCTGACTCTTTACGTCCTTCAGCAGCAAGTATCTGCGCACGCTTCACACCCTCAGCCTCACGCTCGGCAGCCTCTTTCTTTGCTTCAGCTTCAAGAATCCGGGCTCTCTTCTCTCTCTCGGCTTTCATCTGAAGTGTCATTGCATTTACAATATCATCAGGGGGCTGAATATCTTTGATCTCGACACGGGTAATTTTAGTCCCCCAGGCATCTGTTGCTTCGTCAAGAGTTACAAGAAGATCGGCATTAATCTTTTCCCGCGATGACAGAGACTCATCAAGGGTCATTCTTCCCAGAATTGAACGGATATTGGTCTGCGCAAGATTCTGAATAGCGTAATGAAGATTCTGAATTCCGTAATAAGCCTTGTAAGTATCCATAATTTTAAAATAAACAATACCATCAACTTCAAGAGATGCATTATCGCTTGTTATTGTACCCTGCTTCGGTAAATCAAGAACACTCTCTCTTATATCGATCTTTACAGCTACCCTTGAGAAAATCGGATTTATAAGATTAAGTCCGGGATTAAGCGTTTCGGCATATTTACCGAATCTTTCCACGATCCAGTTCTCGGCCTGAGGAACGATGCGAACACTCTTCATGATAAGGAAAAGAACAAACAATCCAATTGCTATGGGGAAATACAACATAGAGACCTCCAGTTATTTTAAACATGTTTTACAATAAGTTTGATGCCGTTGGCATCGGTGACAAGAACTTCATCTCCGGCCTCGATAATTTCAGCCGATTCTGCCTGCCATTTTTTTATACCGTGATAACCGGTATAAAGTTCAACCTCTCCGGGTATCCCCGGAGCAATTTTTGATACCGCTTTGCCCCTTATGTTCTGAAGGGTTGCATCACGTGATGAATCGATTACTCTGCTCTGGAATCTTTTTTTTAAGATCAGCTGCCATAAACCGAGCATTGACAGTGAAGCAAGAAAGAAAAAGATCCATTGCCACTCTGCGCTCACTGGCGACAAAACACCGATGAACACAAAAAGAGCAGTCAAAAGTCCCCCTGCCCCGAACCAGAAGATAATAAATCCCGGCATAACTATTTCAAGAGCCATAAGAATTATGCCGATTGCAAGCCAGGTGATTGGTGAAAAAGCCATTCTCTTTAATCTCCATTCAGTAGTTATTACTAATTATAACTTTCGGTGTAAAAAATAATTATATATCCCCGACGCCTTCGATGGTGGAGATAATAAGACCTTTTTTATTTTCGAAAAGTTAAGGTATAAATTGTTACTGACTTAATAATGGTTAATGAAATGTATAATTGCAACAAAAAAAGTGAGTCATATACTCTTTATTCAACGGAGATTGATTAAGACAATTCCTATCACGATCTTTCCACCGTCGGCATTAACAGATCATTACAGGAAGTTAGTGCCGGTTATCACTCAAAGTTACATATTATATATTTTTTATCGTGATTTCTGATTATATAAAATTACTATAGATATGAAGAGATTATTGTTTCACGGGATTTTTATTTAATTTTTTAAGTAGTTATTCCTAAATATAATTTTTAGTGTAAAAACAGGAATTATATATCCCTGCAAACTTTCCGAACTCACCCCCGACCCCTCTCTTTGAAAAGAAAGAGAGGGGAGTTTAAGGAAAAGAATTCATTGTGTTTTTCAGGAGAGTGTTTTGTTTTACGAAGCCCCTCTTTTTTTCATCAAAGAGAGGGGCGCGGCGGCAGCCGGGGGTGAGTGTGAAAAGTTTTTAAAAAAAATCTATCCGGTCAAAGCACTGGTCAATTCAAGATTATAAAAAATGAATTGATTAACATAAACATATCCTATCATGTCTCACTGTGTTAAAATACTGATTCAGCAGTTTTAAAATAAACAACCGGAGTTCAAATGGAAATTGAAGAAAAAATAATATCGCTGGAGACAAAAATCGCCTATCTTGAAAACTTTATCGCCGATCTTAATCAGGTGGTAATCGATCAGGAAAGAATGATAAAAGCACTCTCTCTCGAGACCGAAACGATAAAAAAAGAGATTGAAGAGAAAAAGGAGAAACTTCCGGAAGGGGAGAAACCGCCGCACTACTGATAAACGGGAAATTATAATCTTCCCGGGCAATGCCATACACCAGGGAAGATTATATTAATAATACTATTTTGTTGACCCATGCGTTCCTGATCCGTCAGGAGCATATTTTATACCGGTTCTTGCGTCTTCAAAAAACCACTCCATCCAGTCCTCTTCCCCCTCTTCCCATATCTGAACGTTTGAATCATTTCTGTAACTCTTTGCTGTGCAGACAACAGAACCGTTATGTGCATAAATTTTCCATCGTCCATCTCCAATATATTTAAAACCGAAAATCTGATTGCTCCCTCCATGGCCGCTCCAGATGAGAACATTAGTTCCATTCTCTTTTTTATTCCCGGCCACATCAACCACTCCGCCGTTTCTCGATTCTATATAATACATTCCATTCCCGGCACTTCTGAATCTGAACTGCTGATCCAATCCTCTATCCTTCGAATATAAAGCGAGGTTATCCCCTCTCTTGTATATTCCAGGGTTTCCCGGCTGATCCCAGTACCCGAGATTTTCACTCCCCGACTGTACTGATTTTATGTAGAAAAATCTGTTTTCAGGCACAGAGTCAAATTTCTGCGGCTCTTTATTGTCAGAGGGGATATCTTCATCTGTATATATATCAGGTCTGATGTCCGGTTTAATATCAGGTATAATATCCGGCTTGATCTCTGTTCCGGAACCGCTCCCGCCTGCTGCAAGAAGCGAAGGTATGGATTCAGTAAACCCTTTCAGATCGGGCATACTGAAATAGGTTTGACCATTAATGACGACCACCGGCATGGAGATACTTCTCGCCGGTTTGCCGGAATCACTTATCGCTCTCCACATTTTCATATTGTTATCTTTATCAGATGTTGAATATTCAGTATAAGGAATATTATTCTTTTTAAGATAGCTGATTGTATAGCTGCATCGTCCGCATCCCGGCATTGTATATATTGTCACTTCCGCCTTTCCCTCTGCAAACAAGGTAATTGAAGTTAAAACAAAAAATGCAAAAAATATTATTCTTTTCATGTGACCTCTCCATTTTCTCATAAATCAAAAATATATGATTATATTAAACAATCATTTCTAATGGAGTCAGGCAATCATAATTTCACTATCGCTTTGAAATTATATCTACTCAAGTATTAGTGTTAAAACCGCTTTACACTGCACTGGAACACTGCGCAAACATATACAACTGCAATTTACCGGCTGCTGAAGAAAATAACATCCCGGCCAGAGCACAATCCGGCCGGGATGTTTACACTTTCACTTTTTAACCGTCAGAGTAAATCCATCCTGCTCACCGGACATATCAAGAACCGTCCCTGTTTTATCAACCTTTCCGCTATAAAGATAATCATCGGCTGCACCAGAAGTGTAGATCCCGTTTTTAAACGTAATGGTTCTGATAAATTTAGAGGATCTCTTTACCATCCCCTTCGGTCCCTCGACCATACCGACGCTTGAAATTTCAACATCTACCGAATTTCCATTTATTTTTTTTACAACGGCAGTGCCTTTACTGCTGTATACCATCCCGCCGGCTGAATATGTAAATTTTTTATTTTTTATGAAAAACTCCGGCTTATTTTTTTCGGCAATCAATGCTCTGACTTTAGCAGGATCTCCGCAATAAGGGACTTTAGTAATTGCTGATCCGGGAAGAAGAACAGCCTCGAAGCATTTTGTAAAATCATAGCTTGTGTTTTCATTTGTAAAGTAGGGATTCACTGCAAATGTCTCCGGCGTTGTCCCGAGGTTTACACCGGCTGCCTGCGGATCGATTGAGTACCATCTGTTATTGATATTCACTGCAATAACCCAGTGTTCAACAATCCAGCTCATATCGTAATTGAATTTAGAGATAAAGAATTTGTCGGCAGGTAGTCCTGCAGCATACAGCAATGTCGCCGCACCCTGTGAATGGCTTGTGCAGTTTCCAAGCGGGATGAATCCGTATTTTGCATAAGTATCGGCATACTCTTCGATTGTAGGCCAGCGTTTTACCGATTTTAATCCCCCTGCCTGAGCCGGATTATTGTATGCATTACGGAAAAGAAACTCCATTGCTTCAGTCACTTTCGGATCCTTTGTTCCCATTGAAGGTTTTACATTCTTTTTTAGAAAACTCCACACACTGTTAACTCGTGTAACCATTTCGGCATCAGTTGACACTTTACCATTACCGCCGAGTTCTTTTATCAGCGCATTCACCGATGGTGTTCTTTTATTAATATCTGTAAAGAAAAAGTCATCTCTTCTTGTGATGATTCCATTTTTAAAATAAAAGACACCATTCTCTTCATAATAATACTTTTTTCCTCTGTATCTTGTATCAAGAAGAATATAATTCTCCGCATCATAAGATTCCGATGCAATTTCTACTGTTCTGTCCCCTCTTGACGGGTAGATTAAAGTCTGTACAGTCTCACGATCGGGGTGATTGGCAAGAAGCATAAGAGTCTGTTCTGCAGAGTACTTTTCAGGCAGAATAAATTTACCTGTATTATCAGTTTCAATCGTCTCACCCTTAACATATTGGTTTTTCGGATCTTTCGGATTGAAGTACCAGACATCTATAGAATAGGAATCTACACGCTGCGTGCGTCTGGTTCCGCTTTTTGAATCAATGCTGTATGTTTTTACAACACCGGTTATCTGCGTTGCGGGGGGAATGTATTTCCGGTTCTGCGGATTTATAATGTACCACTCCATCCATGGCCCGTTATGGTCAGCCCAGGTGTGGACATTGGATCCGTCTTCAAAATTGCGCGGAGTGCAGAGAACCCTCCCCCAGTACGTGAATATTTTCCATCGTCCTTCGCCAAGATGTACAAACCGGAATTTCTGGGAAACGGTTCCATTGGGACTCCACATCTGAACATTAACTCCGTCACCGTTTTTACCTCCTGCAACATCGACATAACCCTTGTTAGCTGAAACAATATTATACCATCCGTCACCTGCAGGTATAAATCTGTAAAACTGGTCATTGGTGGACTCCCGGCTCCATAGACCAAGATTGTCTCCCTGCTTGAACTGATTGTTTCGCCCGGGCTGGTCCCACTCCCCCTTTAAAGAAGACTCTCCGGCCTGTACTGATTTGATACGGAAATATCCATCAGGAGCCTTGTCGAACTTCATCTGGGCAATGGCTGCATTAATTGAAAGAATGAATACAACTGAGAAGAATAAAAATCTTAATTTTTGAAAATTCATATTTAAACACCTGTAGAATTAAATTATACAAAAAAGAAACAAATCGCGGGATGCAATTCATACAGATTCACATCCCGCTTCAGAGATTGCCATTAACTGATTTTTATAATACTATTATTTTTAAGGCGCTGCTGTCCATATGAACACCTTGAGTTTATTTTAAATTGTTAACTATTGAGTTTTTAATAAAAAAAGGGATAGAAGGTAACTCTTACTAAACGAAACCATCTATCCCCATAATCAATTCTGCATCAATCTATATCAGTTAATTAATTTTCTCTGCAGTTACAGTGATATAACCCTTTGCAGTAGAATCTTTTTCACTGCGTGCCACATCATTAATCTGCTCAACGAATTTTCCTTTAAGGAGGTTCTCCGCAAAATTGCTTCCGGCCTTTACCTCCGCTTCAGAGATGGCTTTGTACATACTTCTTCTTGCTTCAACATCCTTGTTATCCTTAACCGCCTTGACAAGATTAAGAATAGCAGCCCATTGATCAGAAGTCTTCATATCATTTAGATATGCCTGAAGCTCACCATTTGCATTTTCATTTTTAAATTTTTCTCCATCAGCCATCTGAAAATACTGTGTCCCGGGAGTCTTATACGAAATAGAATCTTTCAAAACACCTTTATAAGATGAGTTAGTCGATGATGAACTTCTAGTTGAAGCAGGAATAAAAGATTTTAGTGTTGCAAGATCATAGAATACCCAGACTGCATCATTGCCGTTATGATCCGGTTTTACAACAATTTTTGAACCATTCTTAGCACTGTTATTATCAACACACATTACATACCCGGGTTTAACATATATTTTCCATTTATCCCCGCCGATATTCTTCAATTCAAAAGCATCAATTCCGGAACGTGCTTCAATTTTTCCGTTTCCTGGAATATAATTAACACCCCAGTTCATTTCTCTGGCAAATCTTATAAAATATTTACCTGCCGCACTATTCTGGCCGGGACTGAATGAAAAAAGTCTGTCATCAGGATCTCCCTGCTCTCTCTGATAGACACCCATTTCCATCCATTTGGTTCCTTTCAGGTTGCCGTCAGTTTTTCTTGCCGTACCCGGTACATCCCAGAATCCATATCCTGACTTGCCTGCTTCAAGAGCCGATTGTATTAAAAATGCTCTGTTGCTGAATCCGTACTGATCAAAAGCCTGCTGAGCGTAAATGTTTACAGCTGACATCATAAAGATTGAAATTGAAACTATAAATAATCTGATTCTTTTGTTTTTCATGCTGACCTCTTATTTTTTATTTAAAACCGGATTTTACTTATTAAATCAGTATTTATACCTTAACTTTTCCAATGTAAAACAAGCTCAATTATCCCCGCCGCCGAAGGCGGCGGGGATATAATTTTTTTGTTTTTTACTCTAAAAATTATATTAGGAATAATTACTGTTATTAAATTATATTTTATTCAGGACAAAGCAGATCCTTCAAATTATTTTACTTTAAAAATATTGCTTCCGCCCTCGCTGGATAGATCAAGAGTGAGACCAGAGTTGTCAACCTTGCCGGACGGAGCCATATCTCCGTTTTTCTCTTCATCCATGTAATATGTGTCCCCTTTGCGTGTAAACTTCGCCTCGTAAGTTCTTTTACCTTTTTTCTCTATCCCCTTCGGGCCTTCACTTTCAGATTCACTGATGTTTATTGTAACAAACGCGGCATCTCCCACAATTTTTTTTACAACAGCAGTACCCTTCGCTTTGTAATAAACCATGTTACCGTTGGCTGAATACTCAAAGTTTTTATTTTTTATAAAAAAGTCAGGGGTAGTCAAAACCGGTTCCGGTTTTTTAACACTGACAGGTGCGAATGATCTGTTAGTTGCAGTATCATAGAAAACCCATTCTGCATCAGCACCGTTATGATCCGGTTTAAGCACAAGTTTTGTTCCGTTTTTTGCAGTGCGTGATTCAAGACATAATACTTTCCCCTTTGTGTTACTGGAAGCTCCGTAGATCTTCCATTTGAAGTTCCCGATATACTTAACTTCCCATGACTCAATACCTATTCTGCCTTCAGCTTTAGTGCCGGTTTCATCGGTGCAGAGCATCCACAAATCCTGTGTCCCGAAAAACTTTGAAAAGTTTATATAATACCGTCCCTTTACATGAGCGGGATAGATCGTAAAGCGCCTGTCTGCAGGATCCCCTTTCTCTCTCTGCCACACCTGCATCTTAAGCCATCCCTTTGTGCCATCCTGTTTTTTAGTTCTTTTAAGATTGCCGGCATCCTTTCCAGGCTTGCCGGGAAGATCCCAGAATCCTTTTATGGATGTATTCGGTTCAAGTGCGGACTGGATGATGAATGAACGTTTATTGAAGCCAAACTCATCAACCTCCTGAGCATTAACTCCTGCGGCAGAAAATACAAACATTAATACTGAAAGACAGAGTGTGCTGAAAAATTTACTTCTCATGTTAACCTCTTATTTTCTTATTATTATAAACTCACCGGAATTAGCCCAGGTGGATTTACATTGTAAGCATTACTATGATTTTGGCAATATTTATGCCATGGGAAATTATTATTCCCAGAAAGCTTCTAACCACTGATATTATCAGCAGTTAGAAGCTGATTTAAATTTCAGCTGCAATTTAAAAATAAAAAAAAATGAAAAATAACCGCATGATTGTATCAAATATGCAACACGTGTTATAAATAAGATTGAATTTTTCATATATTAATCCAGTCTGATCCAGGCTACATTATTCCCGATATTTGCACATCCATACTCTACCCACACATAACCGTTTTCACCCCATCCTTCACTCCATGAGTTTCTGACAAGCCAGGCTTTTTTACTGTCATCCCATCCTACAATAACAATGGCATGATTCGTATCCCTCGGGCCGCTTACAGAAACCTTCTCGTCATAAACACCACCGCCGTAAGCCTGAAAAAGGGGCGTGACCTTGAGACTCGAGTAGACCGGGCCATATTTGCATATCGCCTCCTTGATCTCTTTAACTGTTGCGATTTGGTAGCTGACATATCCCTTCTGTTTTATTTTGTAAGGCATGTCGGCATTTTTATTTGAGCAAAAGCTGTTTTCACCGAGGTATGGCACCTGCGATTCAAGAGCGGCACCGCTTGTCACCATAGTTCTGAAGAGGAATGGGACATTACCCCCACTGCAGCTTCCGCAGTCAGCTTTGACATTAGCGGCGGTAACACCTTCGAGGCAGTCAACGACATACTGCTCCGAGAGGTCCAGCTCCTTACCATGCATTATTTTATATACGCTTTCATATACAGCCATTCCAGAGAAAGCCCAGCAGCTTCCGCACTGTAACTGATTTTTTACAGGAGTCATCATATTTATATCACGCCAGTTGAATGCCTTCATGTCAGCAGAACGCTTAATTGCTGCAGGCAGGGATGACGGGGCTTTATCATCTTTCATGAATACCGCATTTTTAGGATCGGGCTGCACATCAAAGGCCCCGGTAATCTCTTTTATTGTTTTATTAATTACAGATGTTGCCTTAACGCTGAATTTATAACCTTTCTTTTTAATCTCTGCACTGAGATCATTCACCTTTTTATTGATCTCATCGGCTCTCTTCATTACAAGTTCTTCTGTACTCTTCTTCTCTTCCCCCTTTGAGATTATTACAAATTCCCATTCAGAATTTGAACTTTTTGAAGAAGACATTATTAGTTTTGATCCATTTGCCGAAGCTTTCCCTGATGCAGTGATGTATTTATTGTCAGATCTCGATTCAAATGTAAACCGGTTCTTCCCGATATTGTTTATCTTCCAATGGTACGATAAATCACTATTCATTGACGAACTCTTATTCTGTTCGACACTATCATCTGAGGCAGGGATAAAATACCACTCCATCCAGTCCCCCTGATGATCACCCCATGTGTGAACATTTGATCCGTTTGAAAAACTGCGGGGAGTGCATAGGGCCCTTCCCCAGCTGGTAAAAATTTTCCAGCGTCCGTTGCCGAGATTCTGAAGCCGGAATTTCTGGGATGCGGAATTATTGGGTTTCCATATATGCATATTTACCCCGTCACCATTGTTCCCGCCTGAAACATCGACATAGCCTCCGTTCTGTGAAACAATATAATACATACCTCCGCCGGCCGGAACAAAGCGGAACTGCTGATCAATACCGTAATCCTGGCTCCAAATCCCGAGATTGTCACCAGCCTTGTACTTTGATGGTACTCCCGGCTGGTCCCAGAAACCCTGCTCGCCCGATAATCCTGACTGAACAGATTTGACATAGACATAACCTGATGGAACAGCATTTCCGGAATTTCCGCCGTTAACCTGAGCTGTATTTCGAATAAAACATCCGGTATTTGATTCAATTAAATAATAACCTATATCCTCAACTTTACCGCTTCTTTCCCAAAGCGGAAGGAACTTATATCTCCTGTCTATCTCCGGGCTCTTCTGAAATTTAAATTCAATCTCCCAAAGCTGAAGGGCTTTACCTGCTCCACGAGTCAGTTCACCGGCCCCGGGGATATCCCAGAAATTTCCCATGTCATTGCTGTCCTTTTTATGGGGAGTTCTGATTGCGGTCCATCTTTCAGCATCAGGGATATCATGCTCTCCCCATGCATAGATGTACCTGTCCCATCCCCCAGTGACCTCAACTTTATTTACAACTGATGCCCCGGCTCCATAAAGAATACCGGCGTTACCGGCTTCGATAAATTTCCACTGACAGGCGGGCCTGTCGTTGTCATCCCAGGGAACAACATATGTGCCGTTTGAGTCTGAATCTTTGTCAGCACAGAGTATCTTTTTACCCCCGCCCTGATTAACATATATTTTATATTTACCGCCGCCTATACTCTTGAACTTGAACTGCTGGTTTGCGTTTTTACTCAGCTTAACATCCCATATGTGAACCTTTGAACCATTCTTCACCTTCCCGTCAGAGACATCCACGTTCCCCCGGAAGAGTCTGCCGAAAGCCGCGTTCTTCGGAGAAATATAATTCCAGCCGTTTCCCGCGGGTGTTATCATATATTTGCGGTCATCCCCCTTGTCGAATGACCAGAGCTGAAGCCTCTCCCCTTTTTTGAAACCTCCACCGCCCGGGAGATCCCAGAAGCCCCTATCATCATCACCTGATAGTACCGATTTAATGTGATAATACTTCTTTGCATCTATTGTCATTGCAGTTCCTGAAAAAATTACCAGCAAAAACAGTATCAGCATCGGCATAACGCGCCTGTTTTTCATTATTATACTCCTCACCTTATCTTTTTAGAATTTATAAAATCCTCAACCTCACAAAGCCCATCTAGGCTATTATACCTCAAATAATTAAACTGTAACAATATTCCAAAAGAGAGACCAGTTTATTTATTTAGAAGTTTTGAATGGGGATTTTTTCTATTTTCCGGACGAAAAGGAAAATCTGATAATACCGGATATTCAAAAGTAACATTATGAATAGCCCGCAGCTGATGTTGAAATATTCCGATAATCATCGAAACAGTATAAATTAAACTATAAAAATAATCAAGTTTAATTTATACTAAACTTTAAGGGGGTAATTTTTATTTATACTGAATTAATCGGGCTGAGATTCAGCGCAGGAAAATCCTGATGCAGAAAAAATACATAGAAACCTGAAACACTTTTAATAAATCACATATAATTACAGTACTCCTTAAAAGAACAGGTCGGTGGTAATTGATATAGTATCAACAGCTAAAACAGTTTTACCAGCTACTTCTGCATAAAAAGTGTCCTTGTGGGATAGGCAAATTCAACTTTCATTTTTTCCAGAAGCAGCATTATCTTTATATTTATATCCTGCTGAATATCCATGTATGTGCGGTAATCACCCGACAATACATAAAATACTATTTCAAAATCGAGACTTGAATCTCCGAACTTATGGAAATGGCAGCGGTCAAACCTTGCGGTTTCTATATCTGTGATAATTTTTTCTATCTCAACAGTTATCTTCTTAAGTTTTACAACCGGTGTCTGATATGTTACACCAAATCCGAAAACAACCCGACGCTCCTGCATACTTTTGTAATTCTTTACTCTTGATCCGGTAAGATCGGTATTTGAAAATACAAGCTCTTCACCGCCAAGACTTCTTAATCGTGTTGTTTTTATGCCAATATGTTCAACAACACCGGCCAGCGAATCGATAACAAGAAAATCCCCGATCTCGAATGGGCGGTCGAAGAATATTGTAAAATAATTAAAGATATCACGAAGTATCGACTGTGCCGCAAATGCAATCGCCACACCGCCCACACCAAGGCCGGCAATAAGACCTGAAATTTTTACACCCAGGTTATCAAGAAGAATAAGAAATGCAATGGTCCACAGAACTATTCTTATAACCATGTCAAACAGAATGGCTACACTGCTCACCCTGTCATTATCATCTTTAACAAGCCAGAACCTGTTTACCAGAAAAATTATAATAGAGATGCAGAAACGTGTTACAAAAAAAACAACGACTATTATAAAGATATAATTAAAGAATCTCGCGGTGGTGCTGCCCGGAGTCAGAACACCGGCACTGAGATATACAGCAAAAAAATAAAAAAGAGGAATGAGGCTATTCTGAAAGGACACAACAATCAGGTCATCTATGTCAAAATCTGTTGAATTTGCTATTCTTTTTATTCTGGAAAAGATTACCATACGGAATAATTTTACTACGAAAATACCAGATGAAGCAAGAATTGCAAAAAAAATATACTGCTGAAGTGTACTACCTGCAAATTTATACAAAAGAAGATTTTCCATAATACATTCCTTTATAATTATTTATTAATTTTAATCACTTAACGTATATTTTTGCAAAAAAAACAATACAATACCTCCCCGTAATCTTTGACGACCGGGTGAATAAAGTAATTTTATTTTGCAAAAGATTAAGGTTTATCAATGGTAAAAGTCTTCATTAACAAAATACAGGTCTGCCGGTCTGACGTCAACCTTTATACTCATATTCCGGTAACAGCGGCATGGCCCGGTAAATTATTTTCAGAGGTGAACATGCTCCGCACTGCGGTTGAAGTGGTAATTTACCATCAGAAATAAAACTGAAGCGATACGTAATACATCGGCTGTTCATCAAAGCTTTTAAAATCTGAACCTCTATCTGCATCTCCGACGAAAGCTGTTATAATCCCCACGGTGATATCAAGGTTCTCAAAGACATTAAGCTTCAGCGCCCCATTCAGAAAAAGACCTCTCCCTTGAAAATCATAAATGGCGAACAGATCTCCGCGAAGCAGGGGGAAAAAATCGTATCCTGCCGCAATGGAAAAATAATGGCTGTTGTAAGTAATTATTCTGTTTGAGATGATATAATAATTACTTTCATCGAATCCAATAATCGAGTACGATAAAAGGGCAGCCTGAAGTTCAGCATCATCATTTGCCGGGAGACTGTTATAAAAATACTCCGCAAGAAGATATAAACCTGACGAAAATGTATACTCATACCCTGTACCGTACTGATAGAAATCATATCCACTGGACGGAGATGAGTATAAAAAAACTCCGGTAAGAAGTCCATCGAAGATCTCTGCAGTAAAATCAGCTCCGCCGTTTTTTCTCTTTGCGGTATAACCTCCAAGAAGCGCAACATCAAACTCCTTCGCACCGCTCTTTAGTCTTGCAATATAATTAAAACTGTCAGCTTCGACATCATCGTAATTATTATTCTCTTTAACCGGACTCACAACTCCAGTTAACTCGGTTGACTCGCCGGGATACCAGTCAATCCGAAGAGCATCGGTCCCGCGCTGTTCACCACTCCCTTCAACTCCCGTGGGTGATATGGGATTCATCAGATCAAGGGGATTCCATAACCTGCTGCTTCCGAAGCGGATCTGCTGTCTTCCGGCTGTGCCGGTGAATTTTCCTGAAGTCATCTTAACGTAGATATTATGAAAATCGCTCCGGATGTAGAAGTCATCGCTGTAATAAAATTCACGCGAAAGTGTTACAATTTCATTATACCCGGAATCTCTCCAGTATATGTCGAAGTAATCAGTTTTATTGTAATTTGTAATTACAGTTTCGAAGTCTGCATCGGCATGAAGTATAAATATTTCACCATAATTGATTTCAGGGGAAAACCTTAATCTGTTCATATCCGCAATGATTTTTTTCTTTTCCGGCATGGAATAAATATCACGCTGGAAATTTTCAGTTTTCTGGTACGTAAATATATTTTTGTAATAACCGCCGAACTTTAAATCCCACCCTTCATTTATAAACTCAGCTTCACCTGAGTACAGAACTGATCCGGTGAATACAAACAGAATGAATATAAACAGATTTAAATTTATAAGTCTCTGCCACATAATTTATCTCACTTTACCCGTGAGACTATTGTACCGTCACAAAGATTTATCAGTCTCCGTGCTGACTTCATCACCATTCTGTCGTGAGTTGAAAAAATAAAGGTTGTACCTATCTCTTCATTCAGCTTCTTCATCAGATCAAGGAGAGAAGCCCCGGTCTTCTGGTCGAGATTCGCAGTGGGTTCATCGGCAAGGATAATCTCCGGTTTTGAAACTATAGCCCGTGCTACGGCGACTCTCTGCTGCTGTCCTCCGGATATTTCGGCCGGTCTTCGGTTCATCTCTTTTTCGAGCCCGACAGCGCGGAGAATGCTTTCGGAACGGACACGGCGTTCCTCTTTATCCACCCCCTGCAGCAGAAGTATATACTCAACATTTTCAATTGCAGTCAGAACAGGAATAAGATTATACGCCTGAAAAATAAAACCTATTCTGTTAAGCCGAAGATCCGAGAGCTCTCTCTCTTTCATCATATTAAGATTCACTCCGGTCACCCTGACTTCACCACTCCCCGGCCTGTCGATTCCGCCGATAATATTAAGAAGAGTTGTTTTACCGGAACCGGATGGACCTGCTATGGCAGTGAATTCCCCTTTTTTAACCTGAAGATCTATTCCGTTCAGGGCATGAACGGTTATTCCGCCGCTTAAGTAATCTTTAAAAAGTCCGCTGATCTCAATGACATTCTCATGCTCTCTCTTTTTCATATATAGTTCAGCGCCTCCAGTGGTTTTATCTTCGCGGCTTTATAAGCAGGGTACACTGCAGATATAACAGCAGTGAGGAGAACTATAACAGCCGAAGCCGCAATATCCTTTAACATAATCAGAGGATAGACAACACTCCCCGTCCCCCATATCCTCATGGATTCGGAAAACATTGAAAGATCAATCCCGATTATTCCATAAACAGTATTGAATAAAACTCCGGACAACAGTCCTGCCGCCATACCAGCCAGTCCAAGATTAACCGCCTCGGATATTATCATAATGAATACATTTAAGGGCCTTGTACCTATGCACTTCATCACTCCGATTTCATGGAACCGCTCCATTACCGCCATGATCATTGTATTAGCCACGGAAAATATTACAGTGATGAATATAATTCCGAAAAATATAAACATCATGGCATCATAAAGCTTTATTGCGCTCATCATTGACGGCGACATCTCCTGCCATGTAAGCGCCTCAATCTCCGGATCCTTAAGCAGATCACTCACTGATTTTTTAACAGATGTTGAATCATCCCGTGTCACGGTTCTTATACTGATCTCGGAAATTCTGTTTTCAACACCCATAACATCCTGCAGTTTTTTTACACCTGTAAATATAACATACTTATCAAAACTGTCTATTGGAGAACGGAACACCCCACGGACTGTTAATGCCTCACCGGAAATTTCATCACTGCTGTCCTGAAGCATAATGACAAGCCTGTCCCCGATTACAAGATCGAGTTTCTCCGCCAGCTGATCCGATATTAGCACATCTCCTGCAGAAGAATCTTTAAGAAATTCACTTCCATCGCCGGTTGATGTATATTGAAATATTTGAGAAACACTCTTCTCTTTTTCCGGATCGATACCGACAATCATTACTCCCTGTGAAGCCTCACTTGACCTTACTATCCCCTCTGTTTTAACCCGGGGAGCCCACCCCGCAACTTCAGGTATCTCATTGAGCCTACTGTAAAGCTCAGCTTCAGGAGTAAAACTGTAGGACGCCTTTACGTTATCAGTAAATCCCTTTCTATGCACAGAGACATGTCCAAGAGAAGTGCTTATCGTATTATCAATCATCTGGTAGTTCATACCGTTTACCAGAGCCATGGTTATAAGCATGAAGAAAATCCCTATGCCGATTGAAGATATGACAATAAGCGATCTCTTTTTATTCCTCCAGATGTTGCGCCAGCTTAATTTAATATATATATACATCAAATCCCCCGCTACAGATGCCTTATTGCCCGTACAGGATTGAGCTTCGCAGCCCGCATTGCCGGAAATGCAGTAAAAGTTAAAGACAGAAACAGTATTATCGATGCAGTAACAATAAAATCATAAGACCTTATTCTTGCATAATAGACAAGTGTTGACATTCCGTAGATCTCCATCTCTGCCTGATACTCCGAAAAATCCATTGGATAAATTGTAAAATAGAAACTAAGTGCCCAGCCGCAGAGCAGCCCGACAGTAATTCCGATTACAGAGATGATAAATGATTCCGTGATAATCATGGAGAATATCCTCCCTGGAGACGTACCTATTGAAAGCATAATCCCCATCTCTCTTATCCGCTCGAAGACCGACATCTGTATTGTATTAAGTACACCGAATGCCACAATTATATAAAGTATAAATACAAAAATATGACTGCTCACCCTGTCCATTGCAATGAACTGAAGTATCTCCGGCATAATCCGGTCCCATGTCATCACTTCAAGTTCTTCACCGGTTATCAGTTTTATCTCACCTTCCAGTTTTTCCACAGATGATGTTTCATCGGCATGGATAACATATGCACTTACAAAGTTATGCATGGAGAAGGTTTCATTCCCCTGAACTAAAGGAATAAGAGCAAGCCCGCGGTTGTATCCGATATTCGGGCTTCTGAATATCCCTCTTACAACAAAGCTGTCTGCGGCAATGGATCCGTCAAACCCCTGTGATAAAACCGAAACGGTATCTTCGATTTTCGCTCCGATATTCTCTGCCAGTTTATTACCAAGTACAATTGAAAGCCGGTCTCCTGCTTCGAGATATCTTCCGCCGGGGAGAATGTAATTATGAAGAGTTGTTATCTTTTTCTCAAGCACAGGATCAACTGCATATATTTCACTTCCGGCAGATGAATTCCCCGAGATTATCAGTCCCCCGGTATAGATTCTTGGTGATACCTCTTTTACTCCGCTCAGTTTTCTTATCCTTTCGATCATTGTGCTGTCATTTTCAAAAGCATATTCAAGTGTCAGATTTTTCCGGTAACCCTTTTCATGAATCTGTATATGACCTGTAACAGGCGCGATACTGTCTTCGATCATCTGCTCATACCCGCCATTCTGAAGCGAGCGCATAAAGAGTATAAGAGTGCAGCCTGCCGTTATGGTTAGAAATGTAAGCAACGACCTGCGGCTGTTTCTCCATACATTCCGCCAGGATAATCCGGCAATAAGAGCTATCTCTTCAAATCTCCGCACGGTTATCTCCTTTTCAGATTCTGCAGAGTAAAGACAGAGGGCGGGATCTGCTCGTTGAATTTTACATACAGAATATTCATCATGGTATAACGGTCATCCTTACCCACGGTCTGCATTTTATAAGTGGTGGGGATTACCCTGTCGTGCATTGTTTTAAATCCGCCGCATGTCATAATTTTCTTTTTAACTCCATGCTCATTATAAAACTCCTCCAGCACGGGGAGATAGTCGCTCTTCCTGGCGTAATATACAATCCTGCCCCACACCACAGCAGCTTCAGGCTTCGGCTTCAGAATTACTCTGTAGCATTGATGCCCGTCAATAGTTTCATCCCCGTCAAGAGTATGAAAATAATCTTTTGTGATTGATGATTCCTTTATAATATCATCATTTGTAAAATCCGAGCCCATCCAGGACTGAAGCATCATCGAAGGAGAGATTTTTATATCTTTTTTAAGACGGGGATTATACTGACGCATCTCCTGATCTATAAGGAGGAAACGGTTGCCGGCATCCTTTTCCGGAGAAGTAATTTCAGAGAATGATTTTTTCTGAAGACGGTTTTCCCAGCTCTTCATCTCTAAAGTTCTGGTCCACCTTCTGGTCTTTATTATAATCTGCAGAAATGCAGTCTGGGTATCTCCTCTGACAGCCTCTTCTGATTTTTTTATAATTTCAGCAGCATCAACGGCATAGGCTCTGACCCCGGGAAAAATCAGCAGTATTGACATTGTAATTATTTTAAAATACACTATAAACCTCCGGTTCACCCGCATATTACATATATTTTTTCATCCATAAAATTTGATAAGCAGATTTACTTTCAGTATAATGGATTAATAGAACGGAGCAAGAAAAAAAGATGTAAAAAGATATCTTACTAACTACAGGTGAGTCCGGGTTACATTATCTTTACAGGGCCTAAAAGGCGGAAACCCGCAACGGTATGCTGAACTCGCCAAAGTAGGTCCTGCATTCATAGAATGTGACCGGCCCGTATGATAAGGAATTACAGTCAAGCGGATGGAACATTAAACAAAGTTGATTTTATGTTTACTTTTAGGATTAATTTTATGCCATTTAATAAAAAATTTTATAAAATCTAAAATAAAACGTTGACATTATTTAAGCATTTCATTAATTACTAAAATATAGTTTATACAAAGGGGTACCAGCTATGAAAAATAACCATCAAAATCTGTTTAAATATCTTATTATGATTACAGTTTTTACGTTTGCGGGAACATCAAATCAGCTTTACTCTCAGGATACTAACAGCTCTGAGACTTTACAGTTCAGCCGGATATGGGAGAAGATTAAAACAAACTCCCCGTCTCAGAAAGCGGCGCTGTCCGAAGCAGAAGCTGCTGTAATTTCTAAAAACCGTTCGGGAAGACACTGGCTGCCGACAATTTATGCCGATGCAAAAGCATATGCCACCAATGATCCGGCTGTTACATTCATGTCAAATATGGGGCAGCGGGGAGTGACGCAGGAGGATTTTATTCCCGATAACCTGAACAATCCCGGCAGCGGCAATTACCAGAAGGGGACTCTGGGACTCGACCTCCCTTTATACGAAGGTGGCGCAAAAACAGAAGCGGCCAGGTCGATGGAAAAACTCGCCGAGGCAAAAAAATATCAGAGCAGCTCTATTTATTTAAACGAGTTCAGCAGTGCAGCATCGGCCTACGGCCAGATTATTGTTTTAATGAATATCACCGAAGAACTGAAATCCATGTCAGCGAGAGTGGATGCCGTACTTGCCAACTATCAGGGTGGTCTCCGTTCCAATCTCGTTGAATACTCGGGAATCCTCTCACTGAAAACTCTGCAGAACAGAATTAAAGTTCACATGGCCGAAAACGATTCGAGAATATCTGCACTAAGGGTATATCTGGAAAAGATGTCCGGGAACACCCTGACTGAGGGATGGCTTCCATACAAAGAGGATGTTACAGAATACGCAGTTACCTATCTGAAAGCGGAGAATCTCTCAGCAGAGGGATCTTACAGCGTCAAGGCATATCAGGCCCTGGCTGAAAGCAGTTCAAACAGAGCTGAAGCTGAAAAAGCGGTCTTCCTTCCGAAGATCGGAGTATTTGCAGAGACAAATATATACAACGGAAAACGCGATACCGCAGATTCTTATACCGCGGGATTTTATATACGGATGAATATCTTTTCACCGACGGATTACGGTGCGGTTAAACAGGCCGAGCTTGAGAGCGATGCCTTCAAATACAGGGCAAAAGACGCAAAACTTAAAGGTGAGATTGAACTTAACAGACTCTATACATTTGCAGATATTTTAAAAAAGAATATATCACTTATGAAAGAGAATACAACGCTGATGAACGAGCTTGTAAGAAATTCGCAGAGACTTTTTTCAAGCGGATCGATAAAGGCATTTCAGCTTGTGGATGTCTTCTCAAGAAAAACGGATCTTATCATCAATCTTGCGGGCGCAGAGGAGGAATATCTCTCTGTAATGGCCGGCATATATAACTATTCAACAGATGATCTTCAGGGGGCCGAACATGAAACAAAATGAAAACGGAGAAATAAGTAAAGGCTTCGCAGGTATTCTTGCGGAGAAGTTCATCAATTCAAAACTCACAGTAATAATTGCAGCTGTAAGTATACTTCTCGGAATATTCGCTGTAATACTTACACCGAAAGAGGAGGAGCCGCAGATTTCAGTCCCCATGATCGATATACAAATCGGTGCACCGGGCTACGAGGCTGAAGAGGTGGAGCGTAAAATCACCGAACCGGTTGAACGCGGAGTATGGGGGCTCGACGGGGTGGAATATGTCTACTCGGCAAGCCAGACACACGGATCTCTTATTACTGTAAGATTCAAAATAGGCGAGCCCATTGAACCGTCGCTTGTAAAAGTACATAACAAACTGATGGAGATACGAAATCAGCTTCCTTCATCAATAATGCAGCCTCAGGTTAAATCATATACAATAGACGATGTCCCCTTTCTTATACTTACTTTCAGTTCGGCAGAAAGGGATGACTACGAACTTCGCGGACTTGCCGCCCCTCTTGCACGAGAACTGTCAAGCACACCGGACCTGGGGAGAGTTGAGCTTCTGGGAGGGAGAAAGAAAAGCGTAAGAGTTATTATCAATCCGATGAAGACTTCCGCATATGGAATATCTCTCCCGGAAATTGCCGGAGCTATGAAAGCCAATAATGCCTCTGCGCCATCGGGTAAAAACTGGAGCAACAGCAGTGTCTACGATATCGAGGTAGGCGGCAGAATTACAAACACTGAAGATCTTGCCAACATTTCAATAGGTCTCCGTGCGGGAAGAATCATCCGCCTGAAAGACGTGGCAGACATAAAAGAGGGCCCTGAAGAACGGACAAGAATTTCATACCTTCTTGAGAAGAAGAGCGGTTCTGTTGAAAAGAATGCAGTATCAATTGTATTCGCAAAACGAAAGGGCACAAACGTCGTTGTTCTTGCAAAAGAACTTGTGGAGAGAGCGGCGATTTTCTCTAAAACTCTCCCCGCTGACGTATCCCTCTCTATAGTGAGAGACTACGGTGAAACTGCCGGTGAAAAATCTACAGAGCTGATTGAACACCTTCTGATAGCCACACTATCCGTTGCCGCGCTTATTGCAATATTCATGGGACTCAGGGCCGCACTTGTCGTATCAATAGCAATTCCGGTAACACTCTCACTAACACTTGCCCTTTACTACTTCATGGGATACACGCTTAACCGCGTTACCCTCTTTGCACTTATATTCTCAATAGGTATACTTGTCGACGATGCAATCGTTGTAGTTGAGAACATCGAGCGCCATCTTAAAGAGAATCACAAACTCAGCCTAATCAAAGCGACGATCAATGCGGTATCCGAAGTTGGAAATCCGACTATACTTGCAACATTTACAGTTATTGCTGCCATACTCCCCATGGCCTTTGTCCGTGGACTCATGGGGCCATATATGAAACCGATACCCGTCGGCGCCAGCCTTGCAATGATACTTTCACTCTTTGTTGCGTTCATCGTAACACCATGGGCCAGCGCACGTATTTTAAAAAAGCATACACACAAAGAGGATGAAACTAAAAAGCTCAGCAGGCTTGACGCACTCTATGTCAAGTTTGTTACAAAGCTGATAACAAAGAAAAAAGATGCCATGATCTTCGGAGGAGTAAGCATTCTGCTTCTTCTTATGACAATGAGTCTGTTTCTTTTCAAAGCAGTTAAGGTTAAACTCCTCCCCTTTGACAACAAGAACGAGTTTCAGATTCTTCTGGACTACCCTGTAAACACATCACTGAAACAGAGTGCCGCATGGTCGAAGGAGCTTGCAGTGGAGCTTCTGAAAAACGAAAATTTTGAAATGATACAGATTTTTGCAGGTGAACCGGCTCCATATTCATTCTCCGGCATGGTAAAGCATACTTTCCTCCGGAATAACGACTACATGAATGACCTTCAGGTAGTTCTAAAAACGAAGCATGAGAGAAAAATATCCAGCCACGAGATAATAGAACAGATACGTCCAATGGTTGCCGATTTCGCGAAGAGGAAAAAAGCTGTTTCAAAAGTACTGGAGATACCGCCGGGACCGCCTGTACTTGCAACAATGGTTGCCGAGATTTACGGGCCCGACAGAAAAACACGTGAAGCCGTCGCCCGCGAAGTCTACAATATTTTCGCAGACGAAAGCAGTGTTGCCGATCTCGATTACTCATGGAGACCTTTCCGGAGCAGAATTGTATACGGATTCAACTCACAGACCGGCGGACTCTACGGAGCGAGTGCAGAACAGGCTGTAACCTCGGGATATCTTACATTCTCCGAAAGCCCCATGTTCTCTCTTGCAGATGTAACATGGCCCGAAGATGTAAATGTAAATCTGTCGGTTAAGCAGAGTCACAGATCATCACCTGAACCGTTCACAGGTATCACCATACCCACGTTCGAAAGCGGTTTTGTACACATGGATCAGATATTAAAAAATGGCGAGAAAAAAGAGAACATAACACTTCACAGAAAGAATCTCAAACCGGTTAACTATGTAATGAGTGAACTTACAGGATCGGAAGAGGCTCCGGTTTACGGGATTTTAAAATTAGCTCCGAAGATAAACTACCCTATCCAGACAGCTGAGGTTCCGTGGAATACGCAGAATCCTGTAGTTAAATGGGACGGCGAATGGTTTATCACCTACGAAGTATTCCGTGACCTTGGAGCTGCATTTGCAGTTGTACTTATTCTCATCTATATTCTTGTCGTGGGATGGTTTAAAAGTTATATAGTGCCGCTTGTAATTATGGCCCCTATTCCAATAAGCCTTATCGGTATTATCCCGGGGCACGCACTTGCAGGTTCATATTTTACTGCAACATCAATGATCGGCTTTATTGCCGGAGCAGGAATAATAGTCCGGAACTCCATCATTCTTGTCGACTTCATTGAACTGGAGATTAAAAACGGAGTAGGACTGAAAAAGGCTGTAATCAATGCGGGGGTTATAAGATTCAGGCCCATGCTCCTGACAGCAGCTGCAGTTGTTGCGGGGAGTTTTATTATGCTCTTTGATCCCATCTTTCAGGGACTTGCAATAAGTCTGATGTCCGGAGAAGTTGCGGCGACCATACTGAGCAGATTTGCGGTTCCGGCCCTTTACTACTGGTTTGCCGGTAAAAAAAGAGTTAAATATCTCACCACTGAAGCAGCATAAATTTTAAACAGATTATAATCATAAAGAGGAGATTCCGTCAATACGGATCTCCTCTTTCTTTTATACAGCATCATATAACCTTTCCGGAAATAATCAGATCATGGAGAGCAGAATACAGGCTATTCCCAATATAGCGGAAATAACCGGGGTAAGTTTAATCCGGTCTGTTTTTCTTTTAAGACGGGTCACATTAAAAATTATCCCTGAAATGCTGAGGAAGATCTGAATAACCAGCAGACCGTAAATCAGATTTGTCGCCCATTGACCGGCACCTTTTAGTCCCGGACGGCCCGCAGCCATGCCGGGTTGTGTGGGATTTGAAATTGCAAATAGTATTATTACAGACGCAATAATAACCCATAGGACTATTGAAATAGTGCCTACTATTTTAAGTATTGTATCCGGTCCGACTCTTTTATTTTTCATTCTGCCACCCCGAAAATAAAATCTCACTGAGACCGGTTTTCTAAAACTTCATTATTTTTGTAAAGCAATTTGTTTTTAGTTTAAACTCATATTAGTAAGACATACTAAATATGTTAGAGATTTGACCGGATGATTCTTTATTAATAATTTATCAGCCATAAACTTGAAATCCCCCGGTTTCGCTTAGCTCAACATCCCCCGTTAATAAAGGGGGTTATAAAGTCCCCGAAGTCTAAACCCTCTTTATCAAAGAGGGTGGCCGATAGGCCGGGAGATTTTTCGGTATTAAATAACACCCCCGTTAAACCGTCAAATAGAAGCATTATCCTCAAAATTGAATATATTTTCCGGAAAACAGTCAGAATTATTTGACAATACCGCATACTATTTTATTTTATATTAAAAACTTCTGGAGAGAATAAATAATGAAAAAAATTCTCATTTCACTTATTGCAGTTTCTGCAATACTTCTTCTTTCTCCGCAAATATTTAATACAAAAGCCGGGGCTTCACAACCGGATGTTAAAGTTGAAAACAGTACTCATACAACAGATCAGGCAAAAACCGGGACTGCCGGGGATCACGGATCGGGTCACGCTGCGCCTCACATTGACGGGAAGAGCCTGAGCCTTCTGTGGATTATCCCCTTTGTAGGGATTCTCCTGTCAATTGCTCTTTTCCCGCTTCTTACACCCCACTTCTGGCATCACCACTACGGGAAGGTATCTCTTTTCTGGTGGATAATTTTCTTCGGCGCGTTCTGTGCAAACTTCAGTATCGGGACAGGATTCTATTATCTGCTTGAAGTCTATATGCTTGAATTTATTCCATTTATAACACTTCTTCTTGCACTCTTTACCGTTGCAGGTGGGATACAGCTGAAGGGTGATCTTGCCGGGACACCTAAAGTAAACACAATAATGATCTTAATCGGCGGATTTCTTGCAAGCTTTATGGGTACAACCGGAGCTGCAATGCTCCTTATAAGACCTATCCTTAAAGCTAACGAATGGAGAAAAAACAGAACCCACATAGTTGTATTTGTAATATTTGTTGTGGCAAATGTCGGAGGGGGACTGACACCTCTCGGAGACCCTCCCCTCTTCCTTGGATTCCTTAAAGGGGTAGACTTTTTCTGGACAATGAAGCATATGCTTCCGCTTGTATCATTTATAATTGGGGTACTCCTTGTAATTTTCTTCATCATGGATACATATTATTACAGAAAAGAGGAGAATAAACCGGTTAAGAAAGCTGATGGAGAGAAACTAAGACTTGTCGGTATACCCAATATGCTTTTAATACCATGTATAATCGGAGCTGTAATAGTCTCCAGCCTTAAACTTGGAACAGCATTCACTCTGCACTATGTTGAAGTTCCTCTTGCGTCGGTTCTTCAGGTTGCATTCCTGCTGATCATTACAATAGTGTCACTCAGAATTTCAGACCCTTCAATAAGAGAGGGGAACGGTTTCAACTGGGAACCTATCAATGAAGTGGCAAAACTTTTCGCTACAATATTCATGACCATGGTTACACCAATAGCAATGCTCAGAGCGGGAGCAGACGGTCCAATGGGTATGGTAATAAAAGGAGTTGTTGACAGCAACGGCGAATTTATAAATTCCCATTTTTTCTGGGCAACCGGTATTTTATCGAGCTTCCTTGACAACGCGCCGACATACCTTGTGTTCTTCAACACAGCCGGCGGAAATCCCGCAGACCTTATGGGGGTTCACGCGGGGACACTCCTTGCAATCAGTGCGGGAGCGGTTTTTATGGGTGCAAACACATACATCGGTAACGCGCCTAATTTTATGACAAAATCGATCGCGGAAGAATCGGGAGTACCGATGCCGAGCTTCTTCGGTTATATGTTCAAGTATTCCATTCCGATTCTTATACCGGTTTTTATACTTGTAACATTTATATTCTTTTAAAGGGAGATTACCATGGGAAAAAATTATTACGAAGTAGTATTCGAAGGGAGTTACAATATAATATGCGGCATGCTTGAGGGGTTCATTCTTGGAAAAAATGTAAACTGGGAGTGGTATTCAAGCAAAGATGCGGGAATAGAAACAGAGACTTTTACCGAGATAATAAAAGAGTGGGCGTCGCTTAAAACAAGGCTTCACCACATTGTACTCGAAGAGGATTTCCACAATGCCCTTCAGAGCAGCCTTAAAGACAGAGGTGACCAGAAACACGTGAAGCTTAAATACACAAAGTCCGCAAGGCTGATAAAAAGCTGTTCGTTCAAATTTACAGCCAATGCTTTTGCGAAAAAGTACGGGGAGGAGATTAAAGCAATCATTGCTTCTCCTCCGGCAGGAGTTGTAATTGAAGGCTACACACCGGTAGAAGAACTGGATACATCAGCAAAGGGTGTGGAACTGTATGCACCGGTTCACGACTACACATTCAGAGGGGAAGGTACAGCCAAAGGTGAAGCCGGATCAATCGTCGCATTCAGAAAAGTTCTGAACGACCATCCGCTGGTACAGGTGAGCAGTATTAAGCTGGAATTTTAGACAATGCAGAATCTGTTTCCCGCCGCGCCAGCGCGGCGGGAGATATCTCATATATTAATTAAAAAGCATAACGCAGACCAAGTCTTATCTGCTGACGTGGAAGACCGTATTTCTCTGTGTATTCATAATCAGGCCCAGGGTTACCATTATTAGTATATTGCCCTTCCTCACTTCTATTAACCTCACAACTATAAAAAGAATATTCAATCAAAATATATGAACTCTGCATAATTCTTTTTTCAATTCCGATTATGCCGCCTAAACCTATATTAAAATTTTCAGAATCGGATCTATATTCATGTTTGAGACCAATAGTTTTTACATAATCCTGCCTGATTTCAAATCGTGCCATTACTATTCCAATTGCAACGTATATATTAGTTTTGCCCTTATCAGGAGTTGCATTTATTCCAAAAAATAATGGAGAAACATACGATCTATAATTCATTTCATATTCTGAATATTCACTCAGAACACTATTTGATGAAGATACTTTTCCTCCATACACAAGCTCATTATATTCAAAACCGGTTCTTATAAAAAGATTATTACTGAAATCATACCTGACAAAGACACCCCCTCCCGGAATTATTATTTCGTCACTCTCAATCTCATATTGAGGATCTGAAGAATATTCTTTGTCTCTGATAGTATCCTCAACACTCCCGCCATCAATGGCATAAGAGCCGAAAACACCAAGTGAGAATCCGCTCTTTGCAAAAAGCTGTGTACTGAAAAATAAAGATAACAATGAAACAGATATAATAACGATTTTCTTCATAATGTTGACCTTCTGCCATTTATTATTAGTACTATAATAGATAACAGAATTAGACGGTATATTACCGGTTTTGTCCAGCAAAATAATTGCCTTTCTTATTTTAACATTTTACTTCATACAGCCAGCCCCCAGATCTCCCACACCACTATTTATCGTAAGGCCCGGCTACACGTTCTTTTTTAAATAATAGAATCTTTTTAATAACAACTAATATGATTTAAAACTCTTTATTAAAGTGCAATTTTTAACCCTGCAGGAAAAATAGTATTTACCGCATCCCTTCAAATTACCGAAAATGGAACAAGGAGATTCGGCAGGTATATGATGAGATCAAAAATTAGAGATATTTCAATATTTACGATAATACTGGTGAGTGTACTTTCACCATACTATATATTCAGATCTGAAAGTGTTGAAAAAAAGTATAAAGAGGGGATCATAAGCAAAGCGGAAATGATAAAACCCGCGGCAGAGATGTTTAACCGTGAACTGTCCCCCGGCCCGGACAAGGTCAAGCGGGTATTCAACGAAATTATGGCTAAAGAGCCATCGACGGCGGCTCTTGCTCTTACCGATAAATCTGACAATCTGAAATATCTGATAAAAAACGACCGGCTGATAATATCCGGAACAGTTGTCGATGCATTACTGAGCGACATTAAAGAGAAGAATTTCTCCTCCGGCAATAACAGTGAACCATTTGTACGGAACTACAAAGACGGCAGAGGGGGGAGCGAAAAATTCTACATCACCCCGTATATCTCCGGAACAGGAAAAACTTTTGCTGTATTCGCATTTACTCTCGAAAGAAGAGTGCTGACAAGACTTGCCCTTGAAGTTCTGCTTCTTATAAGCCTTACATTTCTCCTCACAGGTATAATACTTAATATTTTAAGAAAGAAAGGTATTACGGAAGATGTTCATGTAAGAACAATAGTTCTAGGCGCGAAGAAAAACCGCGATGAAAAAACGCAGCCGGATCTAAAAAACAGAAAAACCTCCGGTTCAAAAATCTCCGGAGCCGAACAGATTGACGAGAATGACCTCTCTCCGATAATCGGAACCGGCACAGACCGCAGCAGCAGTGAAATGATACGTAAAAGCAATCCGGAAACAGAGAGCGCCGTAAACGCGCTTAACTCACGGATATTCGACCTGTTTAAACAGATCCACAGGGAGCTTAAACCGGAGTCCATCGCGCTCTACATGAAAAAAATGGAGGGGCGTCTCTCCAAATCATATGAGCTGAAAGAGAAGACTTTTCTGCGGATCGACTCATCACTCTTTGATAATATAAAAATATCTGAAATAGATAATGTAAAAAGATCCGGTGCAAGTATAATCGATAACGGGCGGGTTATACGAATCCCGCTCATCGATGATGAGTCGCTGCTGGGGCTTATTGAGATACGCCTGAAGGATACAGCCGCTTCACTCGATCTGGGGAGACTGCAGACTGAAGTTAAGGATATTTCAAAAGATATAAAAGAGTTTCTTGTAATCAACAATGTAATAGTAGACAGAGAAACCGGATTCTACAGCGCGTCATACTTTCACATGAAACTGGCCGAGCAGATCTACTCAGCTCAGAAGATCGGCACGCAATTTAATCTGCTTCTCATAGATATTTTCCGTAACGTTAATATTGACAAAGAACAGAAAAATACAGTACTGAAGATAATATTTCCTGTAATAAAAAGATCCGCCGGAGAGACACTTGAGCTGTTTATTCAGAACGGAAAGATCGCAGTCATACTCCCTGAAACAGATCAGAAAGAGGCCGAAAACATCGAACTTGCAGTATCAAAGGATATATCCAAATTCAGAATAAAACTCTCCGACGAAAAGACTATCCGGCTAAAACCGGTATCTGCCATCATGAATTCGGCAGAAGCGGATAACGTGAAGGACGCAGGGCACCTTTTTATAAATACCGGGCAGCAGAGGTCAACATGCATCATCTGCCTGAATGGTTGCCCTATGAAGTTTTTCAGAAGAAAATAAACTCTGCACGGGCATAGGATTTGAATTTATAAAACTCTCTGTTTAAATTAATTTTATTTTCCCTTCAGGCGCTTATCAAATTCATCAAAACGATTCAGCAGATTTTTATACATATCATATCGCCCAAGAAAAAATCGAAGAATGTAGCGATCAAGCATCCTGATAACATTTGCCCCCAATAAAACAATTAGAATTATAGAGCAAAGAAGTATTACAACATTTTTAGTTCCGGAAACATTATCCTTAAAAAACATACCGTCGGTATTCATACCAAAAAAACCGACAATCAGATTAAGCGGTAAAAAAAGACCCGAGATCACCGTAAGAATAAAAATAGATTTATTCAGGCGGTCATTTTTTATTGAAGCATAATAGTGATGAACACTGTCAAGCCGGGTTTTAATCATCTGAATATTTGAAATGTGAAAAGATATAGTATCTTCTATTGCCCGTAAATCATCAGGAAGAACCGGAAATTTTTTTTCAGTTTTTTTTAAAAAATCGAGATAAACATTGTTATTCCGGAGATAAAAATTTTCAATCTTAGCTATGTCTTTTTTATAATCAAACCAGAGATCCATAAATATTCCGGGTATCTTTCTTTCATACAAATACTCTTCAAGGGTTTCAATTTCATATGAGTAACTTTCAATGAATTTATAATTATCGGAATAGAACTGTTCCAGCATTTCACTCATTTGAATGATACCCTGATCGAGTTTAATAAAAAATTTTCCATCGCTTTTTAAATAGTAAACATCATCAGATTTCAGAAGGAATATCTCCGGTTGAAAATGCATGGACTTTTTTTCAACAACCAACCGCCTTAATACAAGCAGCTGAAAGGATGCAAATTCATCGTAACGCGATACCGGATGATAGGCATGGATTATTTTATTAACGTCTCTGATATTCTGATCAATAACATCTTCAAGTTTATACATAACTTCCCCTGACAGTTAAAAAGATTCCTCTTTCTCTCAGACTTAAGACAATCAAACCTTAACCATACATTGAATTGTTCACATGCATGATTTTCAGTTTAGTTTTTCGGCATTTATTATGGCATGTCTGTTCCGGATAATTTTTTACAAACATCTCTTTCCGGAACAGAGAATTGATTTTAAAGCCGTAATGCTGCGTAAACTGAAAACAGAAAATCAACCTGCAGATATGTACAAATACTTAACAGCCCGTTCCGCTGTGCCCCCTTCACTCTCTTGAAAGGGCCGGTCAAAACCTGAGTTGAAAATAATATTATCTATTCAGTAGTCAGACTCTTCGCCAGCTTCACTGCTTCCATGGCATCAATCGAGTAACCGTCAGCTCCGATCTCGTCGGCGTAATTCTGGTCAACTACCGCTCCGCCGATCATAAACTTCAGTTTAAGTCCTCTGCTTTGTGCAAGATTTATCACATTCGGCATTTCGGTCATCGTTGTGGTCATCAGCGCCGAGAGCGCAATAATATCGGCTTTCACTTCAACCGCTTTATCGACTATCGTCTCTGCCGGAACATCCTTCCCAAGATCGATTACTTCAAATCCGTAATTACGGAGCATCAGCGTTACTATATTTTTTCCGATATCGTGAATATCACCTTTGACAGTTGCTATTACTACCCTTCCCGCTTCTTTATCTCCGGCCTTTTTTACAAGGAGAGGTTCAAGTACTGCAAAACCTTTCCTCATTGTATCGGCACTCATTATAAGCTGCGGAAGAAAATACTCCTTCTTCTCGTACTTGTCTCCTACAAGAGTAATTGCCGGAATAAGAAAATCATCAACAAGCTTTTTCGCCTCTATCCCTGAATCGAGGGCTTTCTGAACTGCAGATTCAATACGATCGTCCCAGCCGCGGAGTACAGATTCATAAACCATCTTTTCGGGCGAAAGATCGGCATTTGCTGCGGCAATCTTTTCACTGCTGCCGGAGAATCTCTCCACATAGCCTGTAAGATTTTTATCTCTCCCTGAAAGCGCGTCACATGAAAATACCGTATTCATGAGAAGCTCCGAAGCAGGGTTGGCAATAGCCATTGTAAGCCCCCGCGACGCCGCCATTGCAAGGAACGATGAGTTGATCCAGTCCCTTGACGGAAGCCCGAAGGAGACATTGGAAAGTCCGCAGATTGTATTTATACCTATCTCGCGTGAACACCACTCGATAAGGTCCAGTGTCATAAGCGCGGCGTTTTTATCGGAACTCACAGTCATTACAAGTCCGTCAACTACCACATCCTCTTTTTTATATCCGTACTTCGCACCTTCGCTTAGTATAAACTCAACTATTTCTTTTCTCTCCTCAAGAGTCTGAGGAATTCCCTCATCATTCAGAGGGAGAAGTATAAACATCGCACCGTATCTGGCAGCTATCGGCAGGGTCTTCTCAATCCGCTCTCTCTCCGCGGAGATGGAGTTAACCAGAGCACGTCCCGGATATATGCGGAGTGCCGCCTCTACAACTTCAGGGATTGTCGAATCTATACATAATGGAAGATCGCTTGTTCTCGAAAGGAGCCGGACTGCTTTAAGCATCATCTCCTTTTCATCTATTCCCGAAAGCCCCATATTTACATCAAGAATTGCGGCTCCCTTAAGCTGCTGCTCCAGCGCAAAGTCCTGAACAATACCGGTTTTACCCTCGCGAAGTTCCGCCTGAAGAGCTTTCTTGCCCGTGGGATTAATTCTCTCTCCAACCACAGCAAAGGGTCTGCCGTTACCCATAAACACGCTCTTCCGTGCAGATGAAACCGCCGAAGTGAATTCAGAGGAATGAGTAAGAGTTTTGTGCCCGCGGGCCTTGACTGCAGCAGCTCCTATATGTTCAGGTGTTGTACCGCAGCACCCTCCAAGCAGATTGGCGCCTGCCGCAATAAAGGCTTCAACATATGAGGCAAATTCTTCGGGTCCCATATCAAACGAGGTGACACCGTTAATCAGCCTTGGAACACCGGCATTAGGCTTGGCAAGAAGCGGTACCCTGGCAAACTCTCTCATTGTGCTAATGACTTTCATCATGTCCGCGGGACCGGTTGAGCAGTTGCACCCCACAGCATCGGCTCCAAGAGACTGAAGCGTAATCAGCGCAGAAACAGGGTCAGTACCGTTAAGCGTACGTCCGTCCTTTTCATATGTCATACTCACCATTACAGGAAGATCGCAGATTTCGCTGATGGCAATCAGTGCGGCTCTGGCCTCCTGAATATCGAGCATTGTTTCTATAACAAAACCATCCACACCGCCGTCAAGAAGCCCCTTCGCCTGATCCTTATAAATCACAACAGCATCCTCAAAGGAGAGATCCCCGAAAGGTTCAACAAATCTCCCCGTAGGGGCTATGTCTCCGAATACAAGAGCACTCCCGGCATTCATCTTTGACATCTGCGCCAGTGAAAAATTTATCTCGTAAACCCTCTCTTCAAGACCGAACTCCTCTAACTTGCATCCATTAGCACCGAAAGTCGGAGTATAAATAATATTACTCCCGGCGGAGATATATTTATCCTGAAGATCTTTCACCGCAGCGGGATTTTCCATACACCACAGCTCGGGGCATACACCGGATGGCATCCCCCGTTTTACAAGCTCTGTACCTGTGGCTCCATCGAGTATTACAAGTCCGCTGCTTAAAAAGTCTCTGAATTCTTTTTTATTCATTTATGGTATCCTTTTATATCGGGCGAATTATTATTCGCCATTACTTTATGTTCGGGCGAATTATTATTCGCCCCCTTCTCCGGCATAAAAATATATCTATCGGTAAGTTTTACGCCGAAATCTTCAAGTTTAAGCAGTTCAAAGAAATGCCTCTGATTTTCAAGAAGAAAATCTCCGTAACCGGGAGAAAATCTCATCGATGTAAGACTCTCCCCCCGCCGCTTCAGTTCGCCGCCGATATACATGTTGAGCCAGTCCACTGCAGCCTCGGCAGTTTCGCTCCCCACTGCATCATAGATCACAGCCGATGCGCCGTCTCCATTTTTAAATGCCTCTGCTGCAGCTTCAACAATCGCAGAGCCAGCCGTTGCCGAGAAAAAAACAGCCGCACTGCTGTTAACCAGAAGCTTGACTATTGACCTGCTCTTTATTGTAATCTTATTTTCAAATGTTAAAGACTCATCCGATCTCTCCAGGATATTGCTCCGTGTCCAGACACCTTTAAGTTCGCAGAGAGCAAATCCTCTATTGACTGCAGAGAGTATCTTCTTCCGGCTCTCCTCATCTATCTCTGTTTTATGAATATTATACTTAAGCCTGGCGAATATCTCTTTTTCGGGGAGAGTTACCGGGATTCTATTGAATACTTTCAGTTTTTCCATAATTCATTATAGTTTAAATTTTGAATATCAGTCAACTTTTTTAAGCTTAACGATAAATAAAGTAGTAAGCGTTTTAAAAAACAGTGATGATACGTTTAAGCAAAAAAAAGCCCCCTGTCAAGGAGGCTCAAATTACCTGTTATATTAAACTAATACTATGACCGTGTAATCATGCCCCGTTTTCTTTCCATTATTTCATGGGCTTCGTTAAGGTCTTTCGGAGGATCATAAAGTTCAGATTCCGGTTTCTTAACAAGCGATGCGGCATTAGTTGGACATGTTGTCACACAGAGACCGCAACCGATACAGCGATTAAGATCCACAACAGCTACATTATCTTCATTCATCCTGATTGCCTCTATCTGGCAGCGTTTAATGCACATTTCACAACCTGAACAGCCGCCAGGTTCAATCTTTGCGAAGTAGGAACTCCGCACTTCCTGCGCGGGATTCGGTCTCATTTTCAGTGACATTAAAATTGTACAGCAATCCCCGCAGCAGCTGCATAATGCGCCAATATCCTTACCATTAAACGGCTGCAAAACCATACCGTATTCATCGCTTTTAGTTATAATATGAATTGCTTCATCTTTCGATATTTCCCGGGCAGAATTATTTTCAAGATAATATTCAGCCATCTTCCCGAATCCAATACATGACTCAAGCGGATTGACACATTTTTTCATTCCGATGCTGTTGAATATGGTCCGGCAAGTGCAAAGCCCGACAGCAATTTTATCATGACTGTTTATAATCCCGACGGCATCATCAAAGGTTGCAACAGGCCATTTCTCCACCAGCTGGCGATTGATCGGAATAGTTCTCATGTGCTGTTCACCTGCCGAGGCTAAGGACTTCATCAATCCCCCCACACCGTATACAGCGACACTTTGTGCAAGCTTAGCATCTTCTGAAATGCGCTTTACCTGATATTCAAGGATTCCGACAACAAAGGGGGATGTTGAAAAGTATGTTTTGCCATTCTCCCTTTCCCGCCAGAGAATCCCTTTTCTTGCCATCGATTCAAGATCGTCTGAGAGGCTGTTTTCATCAAGATTAAGCCGGTTGGCCGCTTCTCTTGCTGTTTCTTTCCCAGGTCTCATCTTGAGAAATAGCCCGGCCTCTTTTTCAGAATACAGCATCTGTAAAACCTTGATCTCGGAACCCCCATCGGTTTTTGGAAACCCGCTGGCCATAGAATCGAAATAAACCTGCAGCTGCTGATAAATATCGCCCATATTCAAACTCCTGTTATTAATATTTTTCTGTAGCGAAAACTGCATTAAACTAAGGGGATGCCAATATTTACTAATAAAGATATATTGCAGCCCACAGTATGCTTTAGCGTATTATGCAGAATAATATACAAATTGGCTCATTTTGTATTGTTAATGCAATTTGTTGCATATTATGCAAATAATTGCATAATATGCAACAAATTTTTGCTTCCTCTCAAAAAAAGCAGAAATCCAACACAGGTAACTGTATTAGACAACCGTCACAATATTTTTCAATAAATATTCCGCCTTAAAACTCTTCCATCTCTCTTTCTAAAGTCAGAGGATAGAAGAGTTTTAAGTGTGAATTTTTATCAATCATTGCACAATCCGGATAAATCCGGCAGTGCTGAATGATTTATTTATGAAGCGGTTATTATTTCAAAAAACCGGATGCATGGCGTCTCAATTATTCTAAAAATAAACATCGTCAAAAATTATCTCCCCGGTGTTGCTGCATTTCAGCCGGACTTAATCCGCATAAATACATATATAATTACAATTTTAGCATATTAAAATTTTATTAAGTAATCCTCCCCCTAAATGGAATTTTTTTTAATTTTGGTTGACATTTAGTTAAAACGTTTTTACGAATTGAGTTGGATTACTATAAAAAAAGCATGGCTCTGCTATGCTGCCGGTTCAGTCTCTGAATCACTTTTTTCGGTTTTAAAGAATTACAACTCTTTCAAAAATAAAAAACAAAAGGAGAATTTTTGTGAGACGTTCATTGCTGCTTTTCTTTACCCCTTTTATTATTTTTACATGGATTTTCTTCGGAATATCCCAAAAGGGCTGTGACAGCGTAATGCAGGCTGATGCTGCAAAAAAAATCCCCTTTAACCACCAGAGTCACGTGGAAAAATACGGGATAAGCGACTGTACAACATGCCATGGATATGAAGAAAACGGAAGATTTAAGGGACTTCCAACCATAGCCGAATGTACGACATGTCACGCCAGAGATGGTGTTTTGACTTCCGATGATCAAAGCATTCCGAGAAAAAAACCAATGTTTGATTCATACAAGGATACAGACCAGCCCTGGGAATCATTCGCAAAACAGCCCGATCTTGTTTATTTCAGTCATAGCGTTGTAATGACAGCGAAGTACGATGACGGCAGATTAAAAGCACGCTGCGGATCCTGTCACGGCGACAAGGCAGACTCAACAGGCACCAAAATGATCAAAGGCAAAATGCTCATGGGTCAGTGTATGGATTGTCATACCGCGCTTAATTTGAGCAACAAATGTGCCGTATGTCACGACTAGAAAGAAACTTGAGAGGAGTAAGTTAATCTTATGAAAAAAATAGAACGAAAGGACTTCTTAAAATTAGGAGGGGGCGCAGTTCTTGGCGGTCTTTCCGGTTGGGTTTTTTCCGGTGCTCCTTTTCTGGGTTTTCAGTGGCTTGCGGAATGGACACAGGACCAGTATGTACCGGTTAAAGGTTTCGAAAAATATGCACAGGCTGTGAGCGATTCATGTCCTGCGGGATGTAAAGTTTCCGTAAGAATGATTGGCGATAGAGCTGTAAAAATTGAATCAAAAGATGGAGTATGCCCTGCATGTCATAACGCTCTGCAGCTGACCTACCATCCTGAAAGAATATCCACACCTCTTAAACGAAAAGGTGATAAGGGAGACGGAAAATTTGTACCTGTAACATGGGAGGAAGCGGTCAAAGAGATCTCTTCAAAAATGAATTCTCTTATTACAGAAGGAAAAGCAAATTCTATTGCAGCGATAAACAAAAATGAATCACTAAACGGTCAGTTAATGGAAAAATTCATTAAAGCTGCCGGAAGCAATAATGTTTATTACGAACCATCATTAAAATCTCTGACTTCATCAGCTCTCGGCGGATACATAAACTACGATTTCGCAAACACAGATTATGTACTTAGCTTCGGAGCAAAACTTGTTGAAGGATGGGACTCATCAGCTGATATGCAGAAAGTTTTTACCCAGTGGAAAACAAAAGGGACTAAAATAGTTCAAGCCGACACTGTATGCTCGATGACAGCCTCTCTCGCTTCAGAGTGGGTTCCTGTTAAACCGGGCACAGAGGCAGTTCTTGCATTCGGTATAGCAAACTACCTGATAACCGGCAGAAGACTGAACTCAACAGGCGAGGAGTTTGGAAAATGGTCCCAGCTGATCATCAACAAATTCCCTCTTGCAAAAGTGGCATCCTATACAGGTGTAAGCGAAGAGAGAATTAAAAAAATAGGTGATGATTTCAGTAAAGCCAAAAATCCCGTTGCAGTTTCAGGTAAAGGCGCTTGTGGAGTAAATGCATCATCTGCTGAAATCATAGCTGTTTACTGCCTCAATACTCTTGTTAAATCAAAGGCTGCCACTCTTATGACAAACAGCTCTGTAACATACAAGGGTGAATTTGCGGGACTCGACAGTTTCATAAAAGACGGGAAATTCAGCATGCTCTTCCTTAATAATTCCGATCCGGTTTACAAAAGCGTACTTGGTGAAGATCTGAAAAAGAAAATGGAAAAAGCATTTGTTGTTTCCATAAATCCTATTATGAACGATTCAGCAAATTATGCCGACATCATTCTTCCGTCTCTTTCATTTCTTGAAAGCGAAACTCCGGAGAATAAAGCTGTTGTCAGCAATTTTAAAGAGTCAAAAGACGCGAAAGATATAATTATAGCTCTATCAAAATCTTTAGATAAAACAAAGGACACATTCTCTTTCGCCAGCGGAATAGATTCATTCAAAGTTGCCGGAAAAGAAACAGCATCAGGAGCAAAATTCTCATTTAATGTTGATAAGATAAAAAATGATATTGATGCACTTGATAAAAAATTTGCAGCAAACGCGGAATATCCTCTATTCATGATACCTGTTGAAGCTCCTCTTGTCGGCGATGGTGATGGACTTGCTTTCCCGTATGTACTGAAAAGCATTGATCCTACTGTATTTTACAAAGGAAAACTCCTTGTTCAGATTAACAGGGAAACCGGAAAGAAATACGGTCTGTCCGAAAATGAATCAATAGTGATTCGCTCAGCAAGAGGAAAGCTGGACAAAGTTTATGTACATTTAACAGATACTGTTGCACCTGACACAGTTGCCATGCCGCTCGGTTTCGGTCACGAATCGTACACTAAGTACGGTAGCGACAAAGGGGTTAATCCTAAAAAGATTATGGCTGCTGATGTTGATCCTCTTACAGGAACAGCTGACTGGTGGTCAACACGTGTCAAAATTAGTTAAGAGGTAAGTCATGAAAGAGAAAGTAAAAGAAGTTAAAATGAAAAGACGCTGGGGAATGGCAATAGACCTGGACAAGTGTACCGGCTGCGGTAAGTGTTCAGTTGCCTGTAACCAGGAAAACAATATGCCGATCTTCGAAGATGACTCAGATGTGCCGAAAAGAGTTGCTTTTCTTGAACTTATGAAGGTTACAAATGACAGAGACGCGAAGTTTCCAGATGTAAAAACAGCATATCTTCCAAAAATGTGCCAGATGTGTGAAGGTAACGACCCTAAAAATCCTAACCCCCCTTGTGTATCAGTGTGTCCTGCTGTCGCAACAGATGTGGGCGATGACGGAGTTGTAAGCCAGATCTGGTCAAGATGTATAGGCTGCCGGTACTGTCAGACTGCGTGTCCCTACGAAGCCCGTGTTTTCAACTGGTGGAAACCTGAGTACGAAGGTTCATTCAAAAAATCTCTCAGCACAGACGTTTCGGTTGCATCAAGAGGTACCGTTGTTAAATGTACATTCTGCAGCCATATATGGAAAAGAGAGAGAGATGCGGCAACTGCAAAGGGGATACTTGATATCAACGCAGTTCTCTATACTCCGGCATGTGCAGGAACCTGCCCCACTGGAGCTATAGTATTCGGCGATCTTAACGATCATGATTCAGAAGTATATAAACTGACGCAAACGGATAGAGCTGTAAGGCTGACAAACCCTGTGGATGATGTAAAGGATGCTGACAAGAAAAAATCGCTCCTGAAAGCCAAGCAGTTTACTAATCCGAAAGTTTATTATTTAACAAGCCAGCAGTGGCTCCGCGATATGATGCGGTTTAAAAAGAACTCCTGAATAAGGCAGATGGAGAGATTATAATGGAAATATTAAAAAAATGGTTCAAAGCCGGTTATGACGGAATATTCGAAGGAACGTCAAAAAATATGAGAATCGCTCTTTATGTTCTCATTGTTTTGTCAATTCTTTTCGGAATTTTCGCGATCCAGATCCTTTTCTGGGGACTTGGATATACCGATATGGATAACAACTTTGCCTGGGGAGCCTGGATTATCGGCGACCTTGGTCTTGTAGCGCTTGGAGGGGGAGCTTTCACAACGGGATATCTTCTCTACATTTTCAGAGTTGATAAACTCCGTCCGATAATTAATTCAACTGTTCTTATCGGATTTATGTGTTACCTCTTTACATTCGTTTTTCTTCTTTTTGACCTGGGTCAGCCCCTTAGAGCCTGGTTCGGTTTCGCATATCCGAACTGGGGACAGGGAGTTTATCCGGTATCAATGCTTACAGAAGTTTTCTTCTGCTTATCACTTTACTTCTGTATTCTTGTTGTTGAGCTTATACCTACAGTTCTTGAACATAAAGTTCTTATAAAGAACAAGTATGTGGCAATGGTTGCCCACTACATGCATTTACTTATGTGGACAATGGCTGCCGGCGGAACTTTTCTTTCATTCTTTCACCAGGGTTCACTCGGTGGAGGTATGTGGGGAGTTCTTTACGCAAAGACTGTCTGGTATGCACCTCACTTCTTCTTCATGGCAGTTGTTGCCGCAATGGCCGGTGGTACATCTTTTATGACACTTGTACCATACATAGCGGGAAAAATTATGAAAAAAGAAGTAGTGCCGATGGAGACTTACCAGATATTAACACGGATCTCTGGTTTTATTTTCATTTTCTACTTTATTTTCAGATCATACGATATTTACGCAGCTGTTTACAAGTATGCTCCGATGGGGGGCAGAGAGTTTATAGATATGTGGGGCGGTTATTACGGTATATGGATGCTCGTACTTGAAATGCTGCTTTTTGCCGGTCCTCTGATTTTCCTTAACATTAAGAAATACAGAGAACAGGAGAAGTTCATGGTTATCGGAGCTTCCTGCGGAGTTGGAGCAATAGTTGTAAGCAAACTAAGTGTTCTTCTTCACGGCTTCTCTGCACCTAACTTCCCATGGAAAGGATTCACAGCTTACGGTCCTACATTTCAGGAGTGGATTATTACATTCGGAGTTTTCGCTCTAATGATCCTGATCTATATGGCTTTCGTAAAATGGTTCCCTCTTTTTCCTCATCTCGAACATAATGAGCATGATGCTCATCATTAATATAAAAAAGCTGCCGAAAGGCAGCTTTTTTTATTTATAGACTGAAAATAATCCGCTGCCAAAATAATAAATAAAGCCCGCCCAGGTTTAAGATTGACAAAATTTATCTGATCAAATTATTATAATAAAAGCTGCAGTGTGAATTGATCTGAATTTTTTATGCCGCTATATACCGACAAAGGCTGATGTTTATGGAAAACATATTAGATAAAATAAGCATATACGTGGTCCCTCCCCTCCTTTCAATTATTTTCGGATGGACTCTTGCGTCAATATCTCTACTTAAAGGAAAATTCCGTACTGAAAATATTCTTTTCTCTCTTGTCTGCATATGGTGGACACTGATGCCGCTGGTATTTTTATCTCACCATATTTTTAAAGGTAATATTGGTCTGATAATGACAATAGAGAGAACTTTCCATTTTCTATATGTATACATGCCGGCCATTCTTCTACTTTATCTGCATAAATCCTTTAACCTGGACAAGAGGTACCTTGTAGCTGCTTCATTCGTATTAAGTTTCTGTATTTCACTTTTTGTTCCTACAGAATATTATATATCCGGACTCCACACTTACAACTGGGGATACAGCGCAAAAGGTGAAACAGTATTTATACTTTTCGGTACCACCGCTTTCATTCAGCTGCTATATGTAATATGGTTTTTTATCGGAAAGGTAAGAACGGTTCAGAACAACACCGAGCGGCTTAAACTTAAATATATACTACTTTCATTCATAGCTGCCGCTTTTCTGATGATATTCAATGTTCCAGCTATCAACGGAATAGACTTCTACGCCTATGGTAATTTCATGTTTATACCTCTGGTACTTATAGCTTATGGTGTTCTGAGATACAGGTTAATGGATATTAAAACAGTTCTTCACATTACATTAATCTGGGGAATTATATCATCACTTATACTTATCCCCAATATTCTGATATTTGTATTTATAAAACCGCATATTATTGAGATGAATAATATCTCACTCTTTCTTTTCCTTGTAGCATGGTTTATCATTAATTATTTTTACTTTAAAAGAATAAAGCCGGTAATAGACAGAACATTTAATAAGGAAAAATTCAACCTCATAAGTGCTGAGATCATTTTTGCAGACAGTATCTCTTTACTAAAAACGCTTGATCAGCTGATAAAACTATTCACCTCTACTCTGATATCAAACCTGCATTTTAAAAATATATTCTTCTTCATCAGAGCCGAAGAGGGACTTACCCTGAAAGATCAATCGGGCAGA
>PGXT01000156.1 GCA_002839285.1 Spirochaetae bacterium HGW-Spirochaetae-5
AAATATAGCATTTTACGAAATGTTTAGAAAATGTCATTTCGAACCCCCTTCAATTTTCCGGGTGAGAAATCTTATTATATCCTGATAAATTTACTGTATAATAAAGATTTTTCAGTCGCTATCGCTTCTTCGAAATGACATATTATGTACTATTTCATTTCGTAAAATGTTATAGTTTGAAAATATACAAACCGGCTTAAAAGAATACTTAATTTATTGATGAAATTTTACACATGACTGCATCGAGCGAGAGTGGATTACACAGGCTGATGATCAGAATAAATTTCCGGATATGGAAGACGCTACAAGGATACTGCTTATGAAAGACCTGATAGATGAATTCGGTGTCAACAATGAATCGGTGCAGATTATTCTGCATCTGACAGACCAGCTGCACTGGTCACAGACTCAGATAAAATATTTTTACAATAGCCCGGGGAAATGACTCATTTCACTCAGTTATGAAAGTCAAACCTCAATCAGACCGATTTTAATAGCATACTTCAGCAAATCGGTAACATTATGAATGCCCAGTTTTTTCATAATATTTTTACGGTGCGCCTTCACCGTCTGCTCGGATATTCTGAGATTTAATGCTATACTTTTATTAGTTTTACTTTCACAGATAAGTTTTAAAACCTGTTTTTCCCTGTTCGAAATTACAAGTTCTTCATTATCAATATTATGCAATGCATTACTGTTAAGAATATTCATTCTGCACGCCAGTTTATTTATCAGTTTCGGACTCAGGTATATATCTCCCATCATCACATCGGACATTGCCCGCATAAGTTCAATACCAGCGTAATCCTTGAGAACATATCCATTAATATTATTCTGTAAAGCCTGGTTAACATAAGCTTCATTATCATGTCTTGATAATAGTATTATTTTAATTCCGGTATTATACTTTTTCAGCTGCCTTGCAACATCAAGACCTGTCATTACAGGCATGGAGATATCAAGAATTGCTATTTCAGGTTTTAATTTTTCAATCCCCTCTAAAGCACTCAAACCGTCTCCGGCTTCACCTGCCAGCTCATACCTGTCATCCTGTGAGATTATAAGCTTAAGCCCGTCTCTCATTATCGCGTGGTCATCTGCGATAAAAACCCTTATTTTATTCATTTTTTTCTCCATGTACAAATAAAAAGAAAGCACCGCTCTCAGATTATTTATCGGCATAAGCATCTGACTTTAATTTATACTCCCCATGCCGGTTTGCGATTCAATAAGAGGCAGTCCGGCATTCAATACAAATCTATATAAAGTCTGATCTTCTGCGTCCTTATCTGATGAAAAATCGTTTTTCAGCAGAATCAGACTCCGTAACCGGAAAATAGAAAGAGTTCCGAAACGATATTTTTAATTCATCCGTAGAAAGCCCCTATCAGCTTCCAGGTCAATTATAGAGCTGTCGGCCTGATATATGCACAATTTTACTGCAATTAAAAGATAAAGTCAAACATATTAACTCAGGAACTTAATTTAAAATTTCCATAGTCACTCATTGAATCCACTCCCCTCCCTTTATTTTCCAGATTAATCCAGCGATTAAGCAGTTTTTCTATTTTCCCAACACTAACAGGTTTGGCAATATAATCATTCATCCCGGCTTCAATGCACAGTTCCCTGTACCCTTCCATCGCGTGAGCGGTAAGTGCAATTACTGTAATTAAGGGATTGATAACTCCCGAATTCATCTCTCTTATCTTCTTTGTTGTCTGCAGTCCATCCATATCAGCCATCTGGCAGTCCATCAGAACCAGGCTGTACTCCTTCTTTTTCAGAGCATCAATACATTCGGTTCCGCTTGCGGCGATGTCAGATTTATATCCGAGTTTTTTCAGGATTGACTCCGCTACAAACTGATTAGATTTATTGTCTTCAACAATCAGGATTACCTCATTTCCCCTGCTGACGTAATTTGTATCGATGTAGGGTTTTTCTGATGTATGCGCCAGGTCTCCCAACTGTTTCTGAAAGACCGCAGTGAACCAGAACCGTGATCCCACACCCTCGCTGCTGTCGACGCCCATATCTCCGCCTAAAAGCTTTACAATATTTTTTGATATGGAGAGACCAAGACCTGTACCCTGATTTTTATCACCGGTAGAGTTAACCTGAGTAAACGGATTAAAGATTAACTTTATTTTATCGTCGGGAATACCAATGCCGGTATCTGTTATTTCAAACATCAGCTTTACGGTTCTATCATTTTCATTCAATAAACTTATTATTAAATCAACAAACCCCTCGTCGGTAAATTTTATTGCATTATATGACAGATTCATTATAATCTGCCTCAACTTTCCCGAGTCCCCTTTTAAAAAAAGCGGTATTCTGTTATCAATTTTAAAATTGAATGTTAGACCTTTTTCGATGGCTTTAACTTCCAGCATTTCAATAATATCATCAATCGATTTCTGAATATTAAATCTGCTTATATCCAGTTCATTTTTCTGAGCTTCAATTTTTGAAAGATCAAGAATTTCATTGATCAGGCGGAGTAACATTTCTCCGCTGCTGAATGCAATCTCGGCAAACTTTCTGTTCGTATTATCCAGGTCACTGTTTAGAATAAGACTCAGAAGACCTATTATACCATTAAGCGGTGTTCTTATTTCATGACTCATATTGGCAAGAAAACGGCTTTTGACAGAGCTGGATAATTCAGCCGCGGCGGCAATTTCTCCGGCTTTTTTTAATGCCTCTTCAAGCTCAAGGTTCTTTTTATTCAGCTCCTCTGTCTTCAACTTTACAAGCTGATCCAGCCGGGTTTCACCCTCATCCATCTTCTGACTATTCCCTGTGCCTGCAAGGGCTTTCTGCAGATCTGAATCCTTTTTAATCAGGGCATCAGCTGTTTTAATTTTATCCGTAATGTCAATCAGATGTATAAGTGCTGCGGGTTCATTTTTATAAACAATATAATCCGCTTTAAGCGATACCCATTTTTGAGCACCATCTTTTGATGTTATACTGAACTCATATGCAGTTTTACTGCTGCCCGGCATTTCCCGGAGAAGTGAGCTTTTGAATAATGCCGGCTGGTATTCGAAATTTACTATATCCCAGAAATTCATATTCAGCAGCTCTTTTTCTGTATATCCGGTAATATCCATTCCAACCTGGTTTGTATAAACCAGTCTGTTTTTCCTGCATATAATCACCGCAGTGGGAGATGAATCGAGAAGAACCCTGATTTTCTGTTCACTCTTCTGAAGTTCATCGTTTATTGACAGAAGATCTATACCGGCTCTGCTCTGCCTGATGCAGGCCGGTTTTAAACAACCATTCCCCTCTGCTGAATTTTCTTTTTCAGTATTGCATATGTTATTATTTTTACGTAATTCATAAAGCTCAAGAGACATGGCTATCAATGAAAAGAGATAATATGAATCTGAATCTTTAACTATATGGCCGCAGCAGGGGATAGATTTGACCTGCTCAACAATATCGGGTCCTGATTTAGATGTTAGAAAAATTACCGGCAGGTCCCTGATTTCAAGAATTCTTTTAGCCGCTTCAAAACCGTCGATCCCTGATCCAAGATCAACATCCATAAGGATAAGATAAATATTAGTATCTTCTTTTATTATCTCAACAGCCTCTTCACCGGTGAGGGCAATATGTACTTCATAACCCTCTTTTTCCAGCATTGTTGTACCCATGAGAGCAAGAATTGCATCATCGTCAACAATGAGCAGTTTATTTTTATTAATATTGTTCATAAATATGTTACCATCAACTTTTACAGCTTATTATTCCGAAGAACAGTTTTCTGTACCAGCCGGGGAAGGTAGGAGAGCTTACGCCACAACTGGTACAGAAAACTTGAAGGTTGATATGTTTCATATAATACTATACCAAAAGAAACCTCTATATTAAATAACATTAATTCCATCTTAACGGCTATACCCCGTAAGGGTTATTGTTGGATTATTTGCTGGTTATTCTGCATTTTTTTGAAGATAAGTGCTATGACCGGATAGATTTTCATTAAATAGTTCTCTATATAATAACGCAAACTTTTCTGAACTCACCCCCAGCCCCTCTCTTTGAAAAGAAAGAGAGGGGAGTTTAAGATAAATAATTTATTGTCTTTTTCAGAAGAATGTTTTTGCTGAGCCTGTCGAAGTAGGCGCGGCATAGCCGGGGGTGAGTGTGAAGAGTTTTAATTAATAATCATTGGGTCATGGCACTAGGGTGTAAAGATGGAGTCATGCCAGATCCTCGGGAGTTATATTAAGAACAATATCTATTACTGTTCCCTGAGGATTATTATTTTCTATGGTCATTATACCGTTAAATCCTTTAACTCTGCTTTTAATGTTTACCAATCCGTAGCCGGAAATCTGCTTTTTAAATTTATTCACGTTAAATCCGACACCATTATCTTTGACAGTTAAAGCAATTGAATAATCATTCTCCAGCAGATTGATGCTGATTTTCGTTGCATCTGCATGCTTTAAAATATTTGATACAATCTCCTGCATAATACGGTATATACAGACATTCAGTTCATTCTGAAAACGGTTTAAAATATTTATACTGGTTTCTACTTTTATACCGGTAGTTTCCAGTAAATTATAAATCAGCCAACGGAGTGACATTTCAAGACCGAGATCATTTAGAATTGTAGGATAAAGGCCGGAATAAACCTCCCGGAGCTCACTGCTGGCCCGTGTTATAAATGCCAGTCCGATATCAAGCTGATTCTCAAACCGTACCGGATCCAGTTTATAGGTATCAAGGCTTATTTTAGCAGCAAGCATGGTCTGACCCACACCGTCATGAAGATCCTGAGCCACATGCCGTCTCTCATCCTCCTGCAGTTTTATTATATGACGGTTAAGGCTAATGATCTCAAACTCAGCGGCTTTCCTCTGGCTGATATCACGTATAACACCATCATAACCTTTCAGCTCGCCGTTTATTCCCCGATGAATAACTATAGAATTATCTATCCATAGAACCGTTCCATCTTTATGAACTATCCGATGTTCCAGTTTGCGATCAGAAGTATGTTCCGTGATGATACTGCGGATAAAATTATTTACCATTTCCCTGTCATCTTCATAGACAATTTCTATCCAGAGTAATGGATTATCCTGAAATTCAGCCGCATGATAACCGGTAACTGAATAACAGGTTTCGGAATAGATAGTTGTAACTTCATTTCCGTCATGAATTATTACCTGATATACATAGTCCGTAATGGAATTTATAATTTCTTTATACCGGTTTTCGCTTTCACGCAGTTCAGCTGTGCGGAGAAGCACATCGCGCTCAAGATTATCGCGGTAACGCGCAAGCAGCAGTTCCGATTTTTTATGATCTGTTATGTTCCGTGTCAGAGCCAGCAGTGTTTGAATCTTTCCTTTTAAATCTTTTTCCGGCACTATGCGGGTTTGAAAAAACTTCCGTCCTGCATCAGAATTATAATAATGTTCAATCTCCTGTTCACTCCCTGAATCCAGAGTTTTTTTAAGTGCAATGTTCAGTAATTCAGCCTGGTCAACAGGCAAGCCTGTTTCAACAAGTGTTTTCCCGAAACAGGTTACACAACTTATTTCAAGCTGTTTTTCGAAGGCCGAATTGCAGTATAAGATACGCAAATCTTTATTATATCTCACAATTATATCATTAGCATTTTCAGCAAGGGTGGAAAAATCCTGCTGGCTTTTATGAAGAGCATTTTCTATCATTTTGCGATTTGTTATATCCCGCGAAATACAGTAAAGTCCTGTGACTCTTCCGCTGTCATCACATAGAACGCCTTTTGTTGAAAGAAATGTCAGCTTTCGTCCTGTAGAAACAGTTAATACTTCTTCAAATGTGTGAACACCCCCCGTTTTGAGCACCTTAGAGTCATTCTCCATAATTATCGCCGATTCTGCAGGAATAAAAAGAGATGAATCATCCCTTCCGGTAATTTCAGCTGCACTTCTCCCCATGAGCCATTCTGCGCTGTTGTTGACGAGCAGATAACGGCCCTCTACATCTTTAAGAGTTATCGCATCTGAAGTATTGTTAATGATTGAATCTATAAGTATTCTGCTGTCATTTATCCTCTTTTCCTGAATTTTTCTGCCGGTGATATCAACTGTTACAATTACACATGCAGAGTTATTCGATGGTAAAGGTGACGCACTTACATCAAGCCATAAAACAGTCCCATCCTCTTTCAATACCTGCAATTCCATATTTCTTACTGTTTTTTGTTCTTTCACTGCAATGAAACCCGGGAATTCATGTGGAGAAACCGGTGTATCGTCCTGCCTCATGTAAATTCTTCCCGCATATTTTTTATTCTTAAAATCACTATCAGATAAATCGAGTATGGTCTTCAGGGCCGGGTTATAATCTGAAATTTCATGATTATGATCAAGTACGCTTACCCCAACGGGTAGAATTTCAAAAAGCCTCCGCCATTTCTCTTCACTTTCGATAAGTCTTTTTTCTATAAGTTTGCGTTCTGTAATATCAATTGCTATTATCAGGCACTCTTCTCCATTTACGGAGAGTGTTCCGGAAAGATTTACATTAACCGGAGATTTTTCAACTCCCGTCAGAATTACATCACAGACTGCCGCGGTACTGTTCTGATATATTATATCCAGAAAAAGATTAAAGCTATCCATGGTTTCGGCAGAAACAAAAAGTCCGAAACGCCTGTTTATCAAAGCAGAGCGGTCTTTACCAAGCATTTGCGCCGCAGCAAAATTCAGGCGGGTAATCATTCCATCCCGGGAGAGTGTAAAATAACCGGAAGGGGCAAAATCGTACAATTCTATATATTTTTCAGTAGCTGATTCGGCCTGTTCTTTCGCCAGAATAAGTTCTTCGTTCTGGAGTTCCAGTTCTATCTGATGGACCTCCAGTTCATGGAGAAGCTTTAAAATTTCAACCTCGGATTGCGGCACGGTTTTTGAAGCATTACTACTGAGAAGTTTTTCCGCTTTCTGACGCAGATCCGGAGATCCCTTATTACTATTCTTTTTCATCATTATTGTCTTACGCCTTAAACCTTTATTTTCCCGCGATGACAGGATCGGTTACGGGATGAATCAGACACTGGATGAATTTACTATTATCTATTTCATATGTATTGCCGGAAATGCTTACTTTAAATTTTTTCCCGTCAGCCGTTTCAACGGTAAGATCTTCGCTGCGGGAGGGTTTACTTATTAGTAATTCCAGAAATGTTTTATGATCATAAACCGTATCCTTAAAAAAACCTATTTCCCGGAGCGATTTCCCGGTAATCCACTCACGTCCATAGCCGAGCAGTTCAGCCAGATACCTGTTCGATTCCACAACTGTTCCGGTTTCAGCATCAAGAATAAGAACTCCCTCTTTCGTTAATTCAAGAAGTGAGTTAAAACGTGTTTCCAGGACCCGTAATGATATTTCCGCCCGCCTTGATGAAGTTACATCGGAAAAAGTCATTACTATTCCATCTATACGATCATCAAAAGTACGGTAAGGCATAATACGGACATTGAACCATCTGCCGTCATTTGTTGAAATTACCGTTTCGATTGACTTAAGAGTTTTCAGCACCTCTCTTGAACGGATTTCAATTTCGGGATATTGCAGATCCGTGACAAGATCGGTAAAAGGTCTCCCTGTATCAATATCGCGAAGTTTAATGATTTTAGCAACCTGATCTGTGAATCTGCGGATGTTCAGCTCTTTATCGAGGAAAAGTGTGGCAATTTCAGTGCTGTTCAGCAGATTTTTCATATCATTGCTTGCCTGGATATAATCGTTGATCTTGATCTGCAGTTCTACATTAACAGTCTGCAGCTCTTCGTTGAGGCTCTGCATCTCCTCCTTGGATGTAGTAAGCTCTTCATTCGTGGACTGCAGTTCCTCGTTTGTAGACTGCAGTTCCTCGTTTGTCGATTTAAGCTCCTCCTGTGATGTCTGCATCTCCTCCTTGGTGCTTTGAAGTTCATCATAGCTTCGCTGCAGCTGGATCTCAAGCTCTTTCTGCCTGCTTGTTGTACCCTTTTTCCCGGTTTTGGAATTGATTATATCAGATACAACCACGGAGGGCACATCTGTAAAAACAAGCATAATCATGTCCTTAAGCGCATTCGGCGTTTCAAGCCGCTGAATAGTAAGATCTACAAACCGGATCTCTCCGTCGGCGTTTATTCTGACATTGTGTTCATATACCGCATCAAAACTCTTCAAAGCTTTCCGGAATGCAACCGGAAGAATATCGCGCAACCCTTCACGCGCCATGGCGTGAATGTTCCAGTTTGCTTTTCCCGCAGGGGGTTCAAGATATTTCCCGGTCCTCCCTGTAATGTAGAGAATGTCACCTTTACCATTTACCATCACGCTGGCTGGAGCGAAACGCTGCAGCAGAACCTGGTCTGCAAGTATCTGCAGATTTTCAACAGTCTTTGGAGTTGTGCTTTTCTCAGCCAGATGAATTTTACTGCTGTAAAATGTGCTGGGAAAATCAACAAGTTCCGGAGCTTTCATATCCACAGAACGCATGAAGATTTTAAGTTTGGAATCAATCTCTTTAAAGGCCGCAGTACCGGACCCCAGCGTTTCCGCAGTGCCTAGTATCATAATTCCTCCCGGGTTAAGACTGTAACTGAAGAGTACAATAAGTTTCTTCTGCAGTTCCGATTCCATGTATATCATCATATTACGGCACACAAGAATATCGAGTTTGGTAAATGGCGGATCTTTAATCACATTCTGCGGAGCAAAGACCACCATTTCGCGGATGGAAGCATTCACCCTGTATCCATCCGCGTCCTGTGTGAAAAAGCGGCTAAGGCGCTCCGCTGATACATCCGCCGCAATGTTTGACGAGTAAAAACCTTTTCTTGCTTTCTCAATTGCGTCATTGTCAAGATCTGTTGCAAATATCTGCATTGTTATTTTCTTATTTGTTCTATATTTTTCAAGCGCCTCTTTAAAAACAATAGCCATTTAAATTCTTGAAAAGATCGGGTAAAACCTGATCTTTTATTGCTTTCCAGACTGCAGTATCTCTGAAAAAACTTGTAACACCAATCAGCAGCTCTTTGAAAAGTATGTCGATCTCCTGAGGATTATTCTGCAGAAAATGAACATAATTGCTTATTTTATCAATCTGGTGAATTACCTTGCGTCTTTCAATACGCCGCACCAGGGTATTTTTTTTGTATTCCGAAAAATCATGACCCGATTTCTGTCTCAGCAGAATAATAATTTTCTCAATACTGCTTTTACTTTTGGAATCGAGTTCCGGTTCTGTTTTCAGTTCTGAAGTGTGTTTTAAATATGATATCAGTCTTAAGGGCAACACATCTGCCGGTGCGATAATATCGGCAATGACCGAACCGATGGCGCTTCTGGGCATTCCATCGAATTTTGCACTGTCGGGGTCCTGAACAAGGACAATACCGTTTCTCTCTTTGATCGCTTTAAGTCCCAGACTTCCGTCGCTCCCCATGCCGGAGAGTATAATACCGATACTCCCCTGCTGCTGATCATCGGCAAGTGAACGGAAAAAGTAATCTACCGGCAGCCGCAGTCCCCGAACTTCAACCGGTTCAAAGAGATGCAGTACACCGTTAAGTATAGAGAGACTTTTATTCGGGGGAATCACATACACACAGTCCGGTTTTATTTTAAGACGGTCCGTGGCCTGATGTACCTTCATTGCGGTAATCCGCTGCAGAAGTTCCGGAAGTATACCCTCATGGGTAGGATCAAGGTGCTGAATTACGACAAAAGCCATACCGTTTTTCTGAGGCATATTTTCAAAAAACTGGCTCATCGCTTCAAGGCCTCCGGCAGATGCGCCGATACCTACAATGGGGAATCTGGACGGGGGTAAGCTTTTGTTCCCGGATTTGTCATCCCCGGCGGAATTTTTCTGTGTCTTCTTTTTAATCGGATCAATTATTTTTTTACTGCTCATAATAGTTTCCATCTGATTTCATTTAGCTGTTCCCCTTTTTATACTTAAACAATCCAGTACTTTGACTGTGTGATTTTCATTAAAACTTTTCCCACTCACCCCCGGCTACTGCCGCGCCCCTCTCTTTGATAAAAAAAAGAGGGGCTCCGTAAATTAAAATATTCCTCTAAAAAACACAATAAATTCCTGCCTTAAACTCCCCTCTCTTTCTTTTCAAAGAGAGGGGCCGGGGGTGAGTTCGGAAAGTTTGCGGCTGTATAAAAATAAACAATATATCATATCAGAAATCAACACAAAATTCAGCGGATTAGATTTAAAGTTGATGAATAATCTGCTCCCTCCCTTAACCCCTTAAAGTTGTTTTTGTTTATTTATATAGTTAGTATCTTTTTATCTGAATGATCAGAACTTATTTGACGGAGTTATTGATTACTATTATAATTTACGGTTCTTCATGCACTGGATAACAGTATTTATTAATCCGGGAAAACCCCGGATGGGAATTTGTGATAAACAACTCTGTTAATCTGAATAAATGTAAATCAATAATGGTAATTAAAAATGAAAAATACTGCAAACACAAATACGTTACACACACCCCGATCCTATGATTTTCCTGTTATTACAGATTCTTCAGACATCGAAGAATTAAAAAAAATTTTTAATGAGATGCAGGAACATAAGGATGAACTTGAAATTTCATGCGGTCATTACTTTGAACTTTACGATCTGGCTCCTGTAGGATTTGTAACCATCAATGAAAAAGGTATAATCAATGAAGGGAACCGGGCATCGGCCCTCCTCCTTGGCATTGATCAGAAAGGTCTGACCGGTAAAGAATTCATCCGGTTTGTCATAGAGGAGGACCGGGAGATATATCTTCTTCATCATAAACAGCTTTTTGAAACTAAAACTCCGCAGACCTGCGAATTAAGAATTACCGGCAGCGATACAGCTCCTGCATGGATAAGATTCGATTCTGTTGCGATACACAGCAGCAGCGGTGAATCTTTAAGCCATACTGTAATAATAGATATAACCATGAGAAAAAACGTGGAGGAGATGTATCTGAAAACCGCCGCACAGTACCACCTCCTTGCAGAAAATACCTCAGATATGATATGGATTTATAATATGGAGGATGACGTTTTTGAATATGTGAGCCTCTCATTTGAACGGCTCACTGGTTATACTGTTGATGAGATAATGAATCAGGGGCTCTCAATTTTAATGAAACCCGATTCCCTGATGAAGTACAAGGCAACTCTGCAGAAGATGATTGTACGGTTAAAACAGGAGCAGATGGAATACTATACCGATATTATTAAATTCTCATGCAAGGACGGCACAAGTCTCTGGGTGGAGGTAAATACAAAGTTTCTATATAATAAAATTACCGGCCATCTGGACCTTGTCGGCGTAACCAGGGATATTACAGAACGGAAGATAGCCGAGGATAAGTTATTCGAGAGCCAGGAGAGATACAAACGGATAGTGACCGGCGTAACTGACTATCTTTATACTGTGAAAGTGGAAAACGGTAAAGCTGTAGAGACAGTTCATCACGAAGGATGCTTTGCAATAACAGGCTATACTCCGGAAGAATTCAAAGCCACTCCCGGTCTCTGGATTGAAATGGTCTTCCCGGAAGAGAGAGAGATGATTGCAGACAGATTCTCACAAATTCTTAATGGTAAAAATCTCCCCCCGGTTGAACACAGGATAAACTGTAAAGATGGAACAATCCGGTGGATCAGCAATTCCGCAATTACTAAATGTGACCATGAGGGTATGCTTACCTCATATGAAGGTGTTATTAAGGATATTACAGAACGTAAAAATCTTGAGAATGAACTCAGGCTTCAGGCCCACACCGATCCTCTCACGGGGATTTCAAACAGACGTCATTTTAATGAAAGCGTTGAAACCGAATTACGGCGGAATTTACGATATCCCGGCGAATCTGTATTTCTTATGCTGGACATTGATCACTTCAAGAACATCAACGACACATTTGGTCATGCTATGGGTGATGTGGCGCTTAAAACAATGGTTAAGACCTGTCAGGAAATTCTGCGTAATACAGATATTATAGGCCGTGTGGGGGGCGAAGAGTTTGCAATTCTGCTTGTAAGAACAGACTTTAAAGAGGGATTACTGATTGCGGAACGTCTCAGAAAAGGGATTGAAGATATTGAAATAATTGCGGAACCGGAAACCCGGATTCCCCTGACAGTAAGCATTGGAGTAACCAGACACCGGTCGGTCAATGAAACACTCCCGGAACTCATGGATAGATCTGACCAGGCGCTTTATCAGGCAAAAGACAGCGGAAGAAACAGGGTTATTGCAATTGA
>PGXT01000157.1 GCA_002839285.1 Spirochaetae bacterium HGW-Spirochaetae-5
ACTCTGTTGAGTTATTCACTCAACTTGATTTCAAATTATGCAACCACCCTTTTCCCGTCAAGCCTTTTGTTAAGTTTTCGTAAAATTTTTTGAAGTCTTTTAAAAAAATTTAACTTATCCGCTTCCCGATACTCAGCGCCGGTCAGGTCTCCCTGTCCAACGAAAATGACCATAGTTTTTTACTCATGCTTCTGTCAATGGAATTTTATTTAGGTGTAAAAAAAATTATCAATTGGCATGTAGAATATTAAAAAAGCCCGATCCTGCAACCGGAACGGGCTTTAGTTTATATAATGCATTTTTATTTCACCATTTAAAGATAATGTTTCAGCTTCTCTCTAAGTTTACACAAAATTGTGTCTTCTATTTTTTTTATATTATAAGAAGAGATCTTTTCGGCCTCCGACACCTGCCTTCTCGTCTTATTCTCAATAATTCTTGCTACAAAAATCTTTCTGCTTCTTTCAGAAAACTCTTCAAGCACATCATTTACAGTAGATAAAACCTCTCCCTCTATAACGATATTTTCGATATTTAAATAAAATGACTCATCAAACTCTTTTAACTCCGGAATTATCTTTTTATTCTTGGCTTCCTCCCTTGCAGACTGCCTGAAATGATCTACTGCAATATTTCTTGCAGACATTCTCAGGTAGCACTTCGGGCTTATACCGGCAACGGAGATACTCCTGGATTTATAAATTCTCAGAAAAATATCATGAGCAAAATCCTCTGCAAGACCAATATCATGAACAAGCCGATACAGATACCTGACAAGAAAAGGATAATACTTCGAATAAATATCTTCGAAAAATAAATCAAACGAATCAACAGCTTTCAAATAACACACCCCCTTTACTATAATTTTTTTTTAATCATACTATATAAACGACACAAAGTGACTAAAGATAAAAAATTTTTTTAAACATCAAATTTTTTTTGGCATCGTGGCATCCATCCGTTGAATTTACTCCTTGACGTATCGTTTTATTCTATATTTCTATACAGCAGTTCAATAATTATTACATATTTGTATCAGACTTAACAACAGTCGGGAAGTGTTATTTAGAATCCGGACTTTAAATCTTCAACACACTGCAGGATTTTTACAGGAATTATAAATGAAGACAATTAGAATCATTATGTACCAGAAATCACTGGGAATCCCACTTACCAGAGTTGATATAAACGAAATGAAAACGTTTTCACCGCACTTCGTATGTTTTCCGGAATATTTTTTTGTAAATCAGAGGCTCGGCAACCACGGGCAGAGTGTTCATAATCAGAAGATGCAGATCAAGAGAATAAAACTCTTATCAAAAGAACTGAACACTGTAGTTATAGGCGGAACCATGCCCGAACTTGCAGACGGGGTAATGTACAACACCACATATGTTTATCAGAACGGTGTTGAACTCGGTTCGTACAGAAAAAAGAATCTTTTCTTCGCTGAAGTGGGGACAATAACCCCGGGAGACGAACTTAAAGTATTCAGCGCCTACGGATTTAACTTTGGTGTTCTGATATGCGCCGATGTGTTTCATGACGAAAGTTTTCAGTTTATGAAAGAGCACAATGCTAAAATAATATTCTCACCTACTTTTTCGCTCATCAAACAGGATGAACCGGTGGAGGAAAAGTTCAAAAGGGATAATGATATTTACGTCAGAGGAGCGGGGATTGCAGATGCGGTAATTGTAAAAGTATGCGGCGTAAGATCGGACTATAAAACTTTTTTACAGGCCCGGAGCCTTATGGCGGACAGAAACGAAGTTCTCTACAGAGTAAAACCGGAAGAGGAACACACACAGCTTATTATTAAAAGAGAGATTACAATAAATGAATGAAATTAAACTAAAATGTATGAAGTGCGGTTCAGAGATTGAACCTGAGTGCAGATACTGCAGCAGCTGCGGTTCAAGTATCAAACTCCAGAAACAATTATCTTTAAAGAGAATAAAAATTACCTGGCGATGGGTTTTATTTTCTTTCATTGCAATTCTTGTATTTGAATATATATTTGCCACTATAGCCGGACAGCTCTATCTCTTTTTAAGCGGTGCTGAATTTATAGAGCTGGAAACGGGGATTGTTGTATCATCACTAGGTTCAATCACCGGCATCTTTCTCGGGTCGCTCTACTCGTCCTATTTATCTCCCGGTATTACAATAAAAGAACCTGTAATCGGTGCAGCATTTGAGATTGTAATATCCCAGGTAATATTAATCGTTATGGCCGGAAGTTTTACATCACTAATTTTAATCCGGATAGCGATTATAATGTCTATAGCATTTGGCGGTGCGAAAACAGGGGAATTTTTTCAAAAAAAAATCTTCAACTATAACAGATGATTTAAATCTGACGCAAGAATTCACCATGGTTTATTTTTTTAAAATTGACAGTAATCCCGTAAATTTATGTCTTACTTACATTATACTATCGTTTTATAAAGAGAGGGTTTCATTATGTCTATACGAAAAATTTTCTACGGTATTCGTGGAACAGTTATCAAATCAATGACACTAATTTCGCTCCCCCCTCTGATAATAACAACTATTGTCCTTTTCCTGTTCATAAATAATTATTCAAACAGACTGACCGAATCGTCTCTCCACAAAAGTGTCAAATACGCAATACTTCTTAGTGATTTAAGCAACGACAATGCAACATTTTTGAATACAGCACAAAACACCGACGTCAGCGGGGGCGGTTTTTTCTTTGTCATGGATAATGAAGGCACATATCTCGCCCACAGGGAAAAGAAGGGCGAAAAAGACACAGCCCTCCTATCATTAATGAGAGGAGATAAATCATTCTTCACGTTCAGCACAAACGAAAAAAAAGAATACCTTATATATAAAGAATACGTTCCATCTAAAAATATTTATATAGCTGCCGGCATACTTAAAAGCGATAGCATGGTTCTTCAGAAGAGTTTTGCAGTTTTGCTGCTGATACTTATTATCGTTACACCGTTTATTGTTCTTATGATAAGTATATTCATTGCAAGCTATATTAGAAAACCATTAAATCAGATTATTGAAACCGCAACTCTAGTCAGTCACGGTAATCTCAACAAATTCATTATACAAAAGCACTACAAAAAATGCGCATCCATCCAGGATTGTGAAAAAACTGATTGCCCGGCATATAAAACATCCAATCTAGCCTGCTGGGCCATCCAGGACACAACCTGCTTTGAGGGGATGAAAGGACTATCAAAAAATGAAAAAATCAATAAATACTGTACTAACTGCAATGTTTACCACAACAGCATACGGGGTGAATTCGACGAACTGATTGAAGCAGTTAACAACATGATTGTTACAACTCAGCACGTGGTAACATCTATAAAAGATGTTTCAGGTGAACTTGGAATGGAATCTGACAAGCTTTTAGACACAAGCATGAAACTTGAAATCCAGATGCAAAACCAGGCCGGTTATATTGAAGAAACAACATCTTCAAATGAAGAACTTGCAGCTTCAATAGACAGTATCGCAGACGCAGCAAAAAGCCAGGCGAATAAGATGAAAAATGCAAGCAGCGCCATGGAAAGCCTCTCTGAATCTTCATCCGATGTGAGCAAAAAGGCTGCAGATGTAAGCGGGAAGACACAAATTGCCGTGGAAAACGCCAATGAGACTAAATCAATACTCGATAATACTACTTCTAAAATAAACCAGATATCTGAAAACTCACAGAAAATTGTGGAGATAGTTCAGATAATAAATGATATTTCTGATCAGATTAATCTCCTTTCGCTTAATGCATCAATTGAGGCCGCACGTGCAGGGGAGCATGGAAAAGGATTTGCAATAGTTGCACAGGAAATTTCAAAACTCGCCGATGCTACAGCTGCAAGCACTAAAGAGATTGAAACGACAATCCAGCAGACACGATCAGACGTCAATGAAGGAGCCGATCTGGTTAACACAACGAACCGTGCAATTGTGCAGGTTATGAATAACATTAAAAATACAGCGTCACTAATGAAAGAAATTGCCATATCCTCTGAAGAACAAAGAAAAGGGAATCAGAGTGTTTTAAGTGATATAGAAATAATAAATCAGATGTCTACGGTAATTGCAGAAACTACAGCTGAGCAGAAAACCAACAGTAATGAGATTTTAAAAGCACTTTCCAGTATAAATGAATCTATCCAGGTAATTACTATTTCCTCTCAAAATCTTCATACATCAGCGGAAGGACTTAAAGAAAAATCTCAAAAATTAAATAAAATTACTGATTATTTCACTGTATAAAAGATGTATAATTATTGAATGATGTTTTCTATCAATGTAATACCATTGATAGAAAACATCATTTATTATCTATTTTTAACTAAACTGAGCTGCCTTATTAACTATTTTGAAAATTTATTGATTTATTTCATCCTCTTTTTAAGCATATCACATGAGCAGATAGTCTTTTAGCTACTCAAACTTCAGAGTGAAAAATTTCAGCAGAAATCTGCGCTGCAGAAATTACAATTAATCAGGTTTTTTAAGCAGATATACAATTACATGGAGTTAGTTAATGAAAAAAATTGTAAATATAGGAATTGTAGGCTTCGGGATTGTCGGGGAAGGAGTTTACCGGCTGATTAAAAATAATGCAGATACTATTGCTTTACGGTCAGGGATTGAGATCAAAATTAAAACCATTTGCGACCTTAAAACAGCAGAAATAAAAGAAAAAATCACCGGAATTAATATTACTGACAAATGGAGCGATATAACCGGCGATAGCGATATTGATATTGTCGTAGAGGTAATCGGCGGGATAAGCCCGGCCCGTGAAATCATTATCGAATCTCTCAGAAAGGGTAAAAACGTCGTTACCGCCAATAAAAAACTCCTTGCTGAAGATGGTGCTGAAATTCTGCAGACGATTGTAGAAACGGGAAATTCCATAGGATTTGAAGCAGCATATAAAATCAATTGTAGGTATACTGAACGGAACAACAAACTACATTCTTACCCGGATGGAAGATGATGGCATTTCTTTTAAGGAAGCATTGAAAGATGCTCAGAAAAAAGGTTTTGCAGAAGCTGACCCGACTTTCGATGTGGAGGGTTTTGACGCAGGGCACAAAATTTCAATACTCTCCATGCTCTCATACGGGAAATCGATAGATTTTAAAACAATCCCTATTGAGGGAATATCCAGTATCAGCCCCTTTGACATTGCTCATGCAAAAGATATGGGTTATATTATAAAACTTCTTGGCATTGCCAAGTTCAAAAATAATGCTCTTGATATCAGGGTACATCCTACAATGATTCCGAAGGACCACCCTCTTGCATCGGTAAGAAATGAATTCAATTCAATTATGTTTGAAGGGGATATGGCCGGGGCAATTATGCTCAACGGGAAAGGAGCGGGGAGCCTCCCAACTGCATCATCTATCGTAAGCGATATTGTACAGCTTTCAGGGAAAAATGAGTACCACGGAAAGCTCACAGGTGAAGCTGTTTTAATGTCTCCGGAAGAGCGGGTATCAAGATATTATCTGAGACTGCAGACTGAAGACAGCCCGGGGATACTCTCGCAGATATCCGGTGTACTTGGTATTCACAACATTTCAATTGCCTCTGTTATGCAGAAAGAGGTTAATGAAGGATTTGTCCCTCTCATAATCGTAACTCATGAAGCCGTTGAAAACAATATGCTTAAATGTATTGAAGAGATTCAAAAGTTTACCTTTATTAAAGAAAAGGTAATTCTTATCCGTGTTGAAGATTTTAAAAATTAGGAGTAATTGCATGTCGGGTTATAAAGCGGAATTCAGATGTATCGCCGGTTGTGATGAGAGATACCCTCTTGATGAGATAGTATATAAGTGTAAAAAATGCGGGAACCTTCTTGAAGTCCATCACGATATGGATAAGTTGAAGGAAAAATCTGCAGCTGAATGGAAAAATCTTTTTAACGGAAGAACCGGAACCAACAAATGGCCCTACGGCAGCGGTGTCTGGAGCAAAAAAGAGTGGGTGGTCCCGCAGATAAGCAATGACAATATTGTTTCCATGTACGAAGGAAATACAAATATGTTCTGGGCAAAAAGGTTCGGAGAGATGTTCGGAATGAACGATCTCTGGGTTAAGATGTGCGGAAACAGTCATACCGGCTCTTTCAAGGATCTGGGGATGACTGTTCTTGTTTCCATGGTTAACGATATGATAAATAGAGGCAAGCCGATCAAAGCAGTTGCCTGCGCCTCTACAGGCGATACTTCCGCTGCTCTTGCAGCATATGCTGCTTACGCGGGGATCCCTTCTATCGTATTCCTCCCGAAAAATAAAATTTCCACAGCACAGCTTGTACAGCCCATGTCGAATAACTCGATT
>PGXT01000158.1 GCA_002839285.1 Spirochaetae bacterium HGW-Spirochaetae-5
CTCAACAGAGTAAGAATCTGAAAACTGCTAAGCGATTAGCAAAGTGTCGGAATCTCCAGATACTTCGAGAGAGGTGTGAGTTGGAGATTTTTTTTGCTTATTTTGAACCATCGGGTTTGCTCTTTGAAAACTGAGTAGTATAAGACTTAAAATTAGAAGCAGAAATGCTAAAGACGTTTTGTTTTGCGATGAAACTTATTTAAAATGATTATAAATATCATGGAGAGTTTGATTCTGGCTCAGAACTAACGCTGGCGGCGCGTCTTAAACATGCAAGTCGAACGGTAGTCCTTGAGCTTGCTTAGGGATGAGAGTGGCGAACGGGTGAGTAACACGTGGATAATCTGCCTCCGGGTTGGGGATAACTGTCCGAAAGGATAGCTAATACCGAATGAGATGGTGGTTGCATAAGCAGCAGCCATTAAAGGTGGGGACCGCAAGGCCTACTGCCTGGAGATGAGTCCGCGGCTGATTAGCTTGTTGGTGGGGTAACGGCCTACCAAGGCGACGATCAGTAGCCGGCCTGAGAGGGTGAACGGCCACATTGGGACTGAGATACGGCCCAGACTCCTACGGGAGGCAGCAGTTAAGAATCTTGCACAATGGGCGCAAGCCTGATGCAGCGACGCCGCGTGAATGATGAAGGCTTTAGGGTTGTAAAGTTCAGTAAGCAGGGAAGAATAAGCGTGGGGTAATATTCCATGTGATGACGGTACCTGCCTAAAGCCCCGGCTAACTACGTGCCAGCAGCCGCGGTAATACGTATGGGGCGAGCGTTGTTCGGAATTATTGGGCGTAAAGGGCGTCTAGGCGGGAAATTAAGTTAGGTGTGAAAGCTATGGGCTCAACCCATAAACTGCATCTAAAACTGATTTTCTTGAGTTCGGGAGAGGAGAGCGGAATTCCAGGTGTAGCGGTGAAATGCGTAGATATCTGGAAGAACACCAGTGGCGAAGGCGGCTCTCTGGCCTAGAACTGACGCTGAAGCGCGAAAGCGTGGGGAGCGAACAGGATTAGATACCCTGGTAGTCCACGCTGTAAACGTTGTATACTAGGTGTTAGTGGCTTGTCCACTAGTGCCGCAGCAAACGCATTAAGTATACCGCCTGGGGAGTACGCCCGCAAGGGTGAAACTCAAAGAAATTGACGGGGGCCCGCACAAGCGGTGGAGCATGTGGTTTAATTCGATGATACGCGAAGAACCTTACCTGGGCTTGAACTGTGCATGACCGGCGTAGAGATACGTCTTTCCTTCGGGACATGTATAGAGGTGCTGCATGGCTGTCGTCAGCTCGTGTCGTGAGATGTTGGGTTAAGTCCCGCAACGAGCGCAACCCCTACTCTCTGTTGCTATCAGGTAATGCTGGGCACTCTGAGGGAACTGCCGGTGATAAACCGGAGGAAGGTGGGGACGACGTCAAGTCATCACGGCCCTTATGTCCAGGGCTACACACGTGCTACAATGGCCGGTACAATGAGTCGCAAGACCGCGAGGTGGAGCCAATCTCAAAAAACCGGTCTCAGTTCGGATTGGAGTCTGCAACTCGACTCCATGAAGTTGGAATCGCTAGTAATCGTGGATCAGAACGCTACGGTGAATACGTTCCCGGGCCTTGTACACACCGCCCGTCACACCATCTGAGTTGGCAGCACCCGAAGTGGCTGATCTAACCGTAAGGGGGAAGGTTACTAAGGTGAAGTCGGTGAAGAGGGTGAAGTCGTAACAAGGTAGCCGTATCGGAAGGTGCGGCTGGATCACCTCCTTTATAAGGATAGATGTAACAAATAGTCGAAATACTACTCAGTTTTGAAATAGTGAACCCCGAGAGGGCCTTCTATCTTATTTCTATAAGAAACAGGGCCTGTAGCTCAGATGGTTAGAGCGAACGACTGATAATCGTTAGGTAGGTGGTTCGACTCCACTCAGGCCCAAATGATATTTTTTGTATAAATATCTTGGGGGTGTAGCTCAGCTGGGAGAGCATCTGCCTTGCACGCAGAGGGTCATCGGTTCGATCCCGTTCACCTCCAAATTCAATGCCGTTTAAAAACCCTATTTAAGTAGAAATGTAAATTTATACTTAAATAGGGCCTTTAACCGGCCCGGATCTTTTAAAACGGTTAAGTCTAAAAAAAAATGAAGTTCTCATTTTTACTTAACAATACAATAGTAATCGAGTTTAATAAAATTGATCGAGCGATTCCGCTATTGGTACGTTTACCAATAGCGGGAAAAATAATATGGTCAAGCAAATAAGGGCATACGGTGGATGCCTTGGCACTAGAAGGCGATGAAGGTCGTGGCAAGCTGCGAAAAGCTTCGGGTAGGAGCAAGCATCCTTTGATCCGGAGATTACCGAATCGGAAAACCGACTATGGGCGAACCCATAGTGTACGTCACTGAATACATAGGTGGCGTAAGCAAGACCGGGGGAACTGAAACATCTAAGTACCCCGAGGAAAAGACATCAAATGAGATTCCCTAAGTAGTGGCGAGCGAAAGGGGAAGAGCCTAAACCGGACTTTACGTTACAGGCCAAAACCGCTGTAAGACCGGGGTTGTAGGATATAGATTGGGGGTTTTTTGGGGCCCCCGGGAAGTTACAAAGCTTCATGTTAGCTGAACCCGCTGAAAAGAGGACCACAGAGCGTGATAGTCGCGTAAGCAAAAGCATAGAAGCCTTCCTTTTTATATTCCTGAGTAGGGCGGGGCACGTGAAACCCTGTTTGAATCTGGGAGGACCATCTTCCAAGGCTAAATACTAACTAGTGACCGATAGTGAACAAGTACCGTGAGGGAAAGGTGAAAAGAACCCCGAGAGGGGAGTGAAATAGATCCTGAAACCGTATGCTTACAAGGTGTTAGAGGGCTATGTTTACATGCCTGATAGCGTGCCTTTTGTAGAATGAGCCGGCGAGTTACTTTATACAGCAAGGTTAAGCGATAGTAATCGCGCAGCCGTAGCGAAAGCGAGTCTTAAATGGGCGAATTAGTTGTATGGAGTAGACCCGAAACCGAGTGATCTAGTCATGGCCAGGTTGAAGCGTGGGTAAGACCACGTGGAGGACCGAACCGGTAAATGTTGAAAAATTTTCGGATGAGCTGTGACTAGGGGTGAAAGACTAAACAAACTCGGAAATAGCTGGTTCTCCTCGAAATAGCTTTAGGGCTAGCCTCATATGTTTTGTTGCGGAGGTAGAGCACTGATTGGGCTAGGGGGTCAACAAACTTACCAAACCCACTCAAACTTCGAATGCCGTAACTTTAGAGTATGGGAGTCAGACTACGGGAGATAAGTTCCGTGGTCAAAAGGGAAAGAGCCCAGACCAACAGCTAAGGTCCCCAAGTGTATACTAAGTGATAAAGGAAGTGAAGTCGCACAGACACCCAGGAGGTTGGCTTAGAAGCAGCAACCCTTCAAAGAGTGCGTAATAGCTCACTGGTCGAGTGACTTTGCACCGAAAATAATTGGGACTAAGTATACCACCGAAGCTTTGGATTGTACGTAAGTACAGTGGTAGAGGAGCATTCTGTACGGGCTGAAGGTCGACCGCGAGGACGGCTGGACTGTACAGAAGAGAGAATGCCGGCATGAGTAACGATAAAAGAAGCGAAAAACTTCTTCGCCGTAAACCTAAGGTTTTCTGGGCAATGTTAATCAACTCAGAGTTAGTCGGCCCCTAAGGCGAGGCTTAACAGCGTAGTCGATGGGAAGCAGGTTCATATTCCTGCACCACCTGGTGGAGGTTATCGTGATGGAGTGACGCAGAAAGGTATGGACGCAGAGCGTTGGTTGTCTCTGTTTCTATTCGTAGGCTTGGGGTCCAGGAAAATCCAGACCCCTTATGGCTGAGGATGTGAGGGAGTGTAGCTTCGGTGAAGCGAAGGTCCAAATCCTATACTGCCAGGAAAAACTTCTAAACGCGAAACCGGGTGACCGTACCGCAAACCGACACAGGTAGGTGGGATGAAAATTCTAAGGCGCTCGAGAGAACTCTCGTTAAGGAACTCGGCAAAATCGTCCCGTAACTTCGGGAAAAGGGACGCCTCACTAGTGTGAAACCCCCGCGGGTGGAGCATGAAGAGGCCGCAGATAAATGGCGCAAGCGACTGTTTACCAAAAACACAGGACTCTGCAAACTCGTAAGAGAAAGTATAGGGTCTGACACCTGCCCGGTGCTGGAAGGTTAAGAGGAAGTGTTAGTTTGTATTTATACACGCGAAGCTCTGAATTGAAGCCCCAGTAAACGGCGGCCGTAACTATGACGGTCCTAAGGTAGCGAAATTCCTTGTCGGGTAAGTTCCGACCTGCACGAATGGTGTAACGACTTGCGCACTGTCTCAACGGGAGACTCGGTGAAATTGTATTGTTCGTGAAGATGCGGACTACCTGCAGAAGGACGGAAAGACCCCGTGCACCTTTACTGTAGCCTGACACTGTTGTTTGGTATAATATGTGTAGGATAGGTGGGAGACTATGAAGCTGGGACGCTAGTCTTGGTGGAGTCATCGTTGAAATACCACCCTTGTTGTATTGAACTACTAACCGATACCCGTTATCCGGGATCGGGACACTGTCTGGTGGGCAGTTTGACTGGGGCGGTCGCCTCCTAAAGAGTAACGGAGGCGCCCAAAGGTTCCCTCAGCGCGGACGGAAATCGCGCGTAGAGTGTAAACGCAAAAGGGAGCTTGACTGCGAGACCAACAAGTCGAGCAGGTACGAAAGTAGGGGTTAGTGATCCGGTGGTCCCGCATGGAAGGGCCATCGCTCAACGGATAAAAGGTACGCCGGGGATAACAGGCTGATAGCGCCCAAGAGTTCATATCGACGGCGCTGTTTGGCACCTCGATGTCGGCTCTTCGCATCCTGGGGCTGGAGAAGGTCCCAAGGGTTCGGCTGTTCGCCGATTAAAGCGGAACGCG
>PGXT01000159.1:0-8231 GCA_002839285.1 Spirochaetae bacterium HGW-Spirochaetae-5
AGTGAAATGCTCCCGGCTAATTACTACCCGGCTTTCAAAAAATACAGCCACTTTGTAGGCAACTACGGAAACGCATGGTGGAAGCAGAGTGAAGAGTTTGAAAAATTCAACGGTGCGATTTTAATGACGACGAACTGTATCACTCCGGTTAAGGATTCATATAAGGATAGAATATTCACAACAGGAATGACAGGATATCCGGGAGTTAAACATCTTCCAAACAGGGCTGTGGGCGGCGCCAAGGACTTTTCTGAAGTAATTGCAGTGGCAAAAAAATGCGCTTCACCGGTTGAGATTGAAAAGGGTGAAATTGTCGGAGGATTTGCCCATGCTCAGGTATTTGCGCTTGCAGATAAAGTTGTAGAAGCTGTAAAAAGCGGCGCAATAAAAAGGTTTGTAGTAATGGCCGGATGTGACGGACGAATGAAATCAAGGGAATACTTTACAGATGTAGCACAGGGGCTCCCCGAAGGGACAATTATTCTCACAGCGGGATGTGCTAAATACAGATACAACAAGCTTAACCTGGGGGACATCGGCGGAATACCGAGAGTTCTTGACGCGGGACAGTGCAACGACTCATATTCACTGGCGGTAATAGCGCTGAAGCTGAAAGAGATCTTCGGTCTGGCCGATGTGAATGAGCTTCCAATATCATTTGATATTGCGTGGTACGAGCAGAAGGCTGTTGCGGTTCTCCTTGCTTTACTTGCACTGGGGTTCAAAGGACTGAGACTGGGGCCGACACTCCCGGCGTTCCTTTCTCCTAATGTTGCAAAAGTTCTCATTGAGAATTTCAACATAATGGGAACAGGGGATGCCAGGGCCGATGTTGAGGCTATGATGGCTGGAAGATAGTTCTCAGACCGGATGATTTCTCATTAAATAGTTCTCTATATAAAACCGATAAACCTCCCGGCCTATCGGCCACCCTCTTTGATAAAGAGGGTTTAAACTTCCGCATTGCTCATAACCCCCTTTATTAAGGGGGGATGTTGAGCAATGCGAAACGGGGGATTTCAGGTTTACAGCTGATAAATTATTTATAACACAACAATTTAAAAAGTGTCAGAGCATTAATTTCAAGAAAATGCTCTGACACTCAAAAAAACCATATCATTTTGTTCTAATCAGTTCTTTACTGCTTTTACCATACTTCCACATGACAAAATCCTCCATAGTGTCAAAACGGTAACCTCTCCCTTTTAATTCTTTTATAACAGCTGGAAGAACCTCGCTTGTGACAAGATGTGTATCATGCATTAAAATCACAATCCCCCTGCCGTCGGCATTTAAAAGAACCCGCTTATATACTCTGTCCCTTTTTTTTATAAATGATGGATTATCTCTATCCACTTTAGGAGTTGATTTATACCACTCCCCCTTTGCCCAGTCCCAGGAATCGGTAGAATCTGCTTCTTTTGTCCACATTGCAACAATACCCAGATCACGGACGATGCTGCCGGTATATTTTTTTCTGCTTTCAGATGATTTTACAGACCATGGCTGCCCCTGAGGCATCCGTATAATTGTCATTTCGGGAGCATCCTCACCAAGAGCCTTATTCAGAAGAATCTGATTATAATTAAACTGCTGCCGGATTTTCTCCGGAGATAAAAAAGGGATAATGTCATGACCATATGTGTGGTTGCCCAGGACATGCCCCTCCTTCACAATCCTTTGCAGAGAACCGGTATGCTTCTGAAAAGAGCTGAGCCCTTTCATTTGTCTATTATTCCAGTATGCGCATACGAAAAATGTGGCCTTAACATCCTCTTTTTTCAGTGTATCAAGAATACTACCGGTCCATTCAGCCGGTCCGTCATCAAAAGTAAGATAAGCAGTTTTCTCAGGGAGCATATCTCCGGTATAATATCCCTTTGGATATGCCGGTGATTCCTCACGGGAATGAATCTGATCAGCATAGATAGAAGTTCCAGTAAACAGAATAATTAAAATTAAGTAATAAACTTTCGATTTTCTTTTCATCAAATACCACAATTAAAATTTTAAAATGCAGAGACAGCACACGTCACCATCATTTGCCTTTTCTTTATAAAACCTGCAAACTGAATCACTTAATGAGAAATTATTATCCGGCAATGGATTATATTTCGACGACATATTAAAATCTGAATTCTGCTATTAATCCGGAATACCTTAATATTGTCATCTACTATTGTAAATCAAATAATTCAGGTGTCAGAGCTTGAACTCAACATAAACTATTAATCATTGTGGTCTATCAGAAAAGAGATAGAAAATCTGTGAAAAAATGAATCACCTCGAAAATGCTTATTGCAGAATCATTCCCGGATCCAAAAACAAAAAAAATCGGGAAAAAAGCTCTGACACCAATTTTTTTCGAAAAAAATCTCCCGCCGGACGTATTAGTAATAAAGATTTCAAAAGGAGAAAAAAATGCCCAGAATACCGAGAACTATAAAACAGGGAGTTACATACCACACTTACACCAGGTGCCGAGGTAAGCTTAATCTGCTTAGAAGCAGGCATGGAAAAAAATATCTGATTGAAGCAATAATAATGTGCCAGGAAAAATATAGTTTTGAACTTATAGCCGCCGAGCCCGTGGGGAATCATATCCATCTTGTTATACGGACTCTCGAAAACGAGGAGACAATATCCCGGATTATGCAGTACATAAAATCAAGGATTGCCGACAAGTACAACAGAGGTACCGGAGGAACAGGGCCGTTCTGGAACGAAAGATTCGGCAGTGCAATTATAGAGGAGTCTGACAATCCCGAAAATTATCTGCTATGGCTGCTGTGGTATATTGGATTCAACCCGGTAAAAAAAAGACTCTCCCGTGATCCTCGGGAAAATGATATCGGTTTTATTAACTGCTATCTCATTAAAGACTACACTGCACCTGTAAATATTACTCTGCACAATTACTTCATTAAGCTTGGCGAAACTTTTGAAGAATGTGTAAAAAAATTTCTATTTTATGAAGAAGCATATTTGAAGAGACTCGCCGTTTATTTTTAGAGGGTGTAAAAAAATCCGGTGTTACATAAACTGGTGTCAGAGCTTCAGCTCCAAAGCTCCGGAACATATCTTTTTTACAACCGGAATTACTATTCTTATGCTCCCGACAGCATGGATTTCAAACTATTACGACAGAAAATTATTTTCGGGGTTGCGTATGCTGCGCATACGCTGGAGATGGGGGATTACGGGGGTTGCCCCCGTAATCCCCCATCCCGGTCGCAGAACGAAGCGCTGTGACCCACAACCAATTACCATTTGTTGTTTAAAATCAAGTTTATCTTGACTTATAAAAGAAGTGTCAGAGCCTTTACATGAAATAAAACGTCACCGGACAAAAAGGAGAAACATCATATGAAAATTGCACTACCAACAAAAGAGAACAGCACTATAGACAGTCACTTTGGACACTGTGAATATTTCACAGTATTTGTCCCCTGTAGGATGCGGATGTAAATCTAATATTGCAGGTACACTTGCGGAACTGGGTGTAAAAGTAATGCTTGCAGGCAACATGGGTGACGGAGCTGTAAATGTTCTTGGAAGCAACGGTATCAAAGTAGTAAGAGGATGTACCGGCGACGTAAGAGCAGTGGCAGATAAATGGATTTCTGGAAATTTAACTGATTCAGGTGTGGGATGCAGCGATCACGGGCACGAGTGCAGTCACTAATAGTAAATTTACTTCTTTTCTCATTTTGGTGTCAGAGCCTTTTATTTATAAATAAAAGGCTCTGACACCGTAACCTTCAGAATCCCGCCTCATTTCTTCTCTTTTTTTATCCCGCTTTTTTTCCTGTGAAAAAATGCCAGCCCCCCTTTTGATGTTTCACGATACCGGCTCTTCATATCTTTTCCTGTCTGCATCATTGTTATTACAACTTCGTCAAAGGGGACCATATGTCTGCCATCGGAAAGAAGCACGTATGTGGCGCAGTCCATTGCTCTCACCGCGGCAATTGCATTTCGCTCTATACATGGGATCTGAACAAGTCCCATTATCGGATCACATGTAAGGCCCAGGTGATGCTCAAGCCCCATCTCGGCGGCATACTCCACATGACGGGGTGTGCCCCCCATAAGCTGTGCAGCAGCACCGGCAGCCATAGCACAGGCTGAGCCGACCTCGCCCTGACACCCCACTTCAGCGCCGGATATTGAAGCATTTTTCTTTATAAAATTCCCGATCAGACCGGCAGTTGCCAGCGCTCGGAGTATTTTTTCATCGCTGAGCTGATAGAAATTCTTCATAAAAAAAAGAACAGCAGGTAAAACTCCGGCAGCACCGCATGTGGGGGCTGTGACAATCTCCCCTCCGGCAGCATTCTCTTCCGATACTGCCAGAGCATATGAAAAAATGGTCCCCGTTTTCTCTATAAATCCTTTGCTCTGAATAGTTCTGGTGTAATAAGATGAGGCTTTTCGCGCAAGGTTAAGCCCCCCGGGAAGAACCCCCTCTGCATCGATCCCTCTATCGATAGCTTTTTTCATCACGTCAAGAACCTCTCGCAGATAATCCCATATCTCCGGCCCTTCATATTGATCGACAAAGTTCCAGATGGTTTTCCCTTCATTTTCGCAGAGTTTAAGAAGCTCTGACATTTTACTGAACGGATAAACCTCTTTTGTGTCAAGACCGCCCGGTTTATCCATCAAAGCCCCTCCGCCGATACTATAAACAGTCCAATCTTCAAAAACCTTCCCATCCGGTGTCAGAGCTTCGAAATAAATCCCGTTAGGATGCAATGGAAGTTCTTTATTTTTAATCCAGATTATTTCGCACTCAACGGGGGACAGAGCATTAATAATAGCATAATCGGTAAGGTGACCCTTTCCAGTAAGAGCAAGGCTCCCGTAAAGTGAAACGCGGTACCTTGCGGCATTTCCAGTCCGCTGCTTAAATATCTGAGCAGCGTAAGAGGGCCCCATTGTATGACTGCTGGAGGGACCGAACCCTATCCTGTAAATTTCTCTAAGTGATTTCATAAAACCTCATTATCATATTAGAACTGCATATATTTGTCCCGTCTACCAGAAGCTCTGACACTTTTCTAATGCTTGTGCTATACACAAGAAGCTCTGACACCCAACTTAGTAAAACATTTTAAACAACAAAAATGTGGTGACAGACCCCAATACTGCTCCAGCAAAAACTTCAATAAATGAATGTATCTTCAGAAAAACTCTGCTCGATGAAATAATAACAGCAAGTAACAATGATAATATAATAACCGGGGGAGCGGGATGGGTCAGTGAAATAGAGACAAATAATGAAAAAGAGAGAGCAGCATGTCCCGAGGGCATCCCACCTTTTAACGGATGAACCTGACCCAGGTATGCTTTTAGTATCACCACAAAAATCATAATAATGATTAACGATGCAACTGCTATATCATCTCCGGTATGTCTGGCAATTCTTATCCCATTATAATAAAAATCTGAAACATAGGGTTTAAGAATAAAATATGCCGCTGCCAGTGATACAAATGAAGATATCAGCACAGCACCTGCAGCAATATCCTTGGCAATCCGGGCTCTCTCCTGTTTGTGAGGGGAAACCAGATCAACTACCGATTCAATTGCAGAATTAAACATCTCGGCGACTATAACAACAGCCGCCATGATAGTAAGTATAATAAATTCCCATTTATTGATTCCAAAAGTAAAGCATACAACAAGAAGCGCAGCCGCAGAGTAGAGATGAAACCTTACGTGTCTCTCAGTTTTGGCCGCGTGGAGGATTCCTTCAATGGCATTGTCGACAGAATATAGCCACTTTTTCATCAAGGCAGACTCCTGTCTGTAATTAGATATAGCATGTTGTAATTACTTAATAAATCACGGTGGTAAAATATATTCCGTTTCAAAAAACAATTCGGGAAACAACTTCCCCACCGGTATTTTTACAATTACGGATACACTATTCGACAAAGCGGGCTGACGGTTTCCTTATTTTAAACAGATTTTCAACGAACTCAATTATTACAGGGTCCTGAGTATGCTTGCTGTAAACGGAATATTTTAATTTTGGTTTCACTATCGACGTAGGATTTTCTCTATAATAAAATGTTTTAAATTGAAGATAATATCCGTAAACAATATGATTTCCAAAAGTGTACATTGCCAGAATTTTATTAATTTCATCAACCTCAGTCAGTTTAACACTGAATCCGTATACATCAGCGAAAATCTTACTGGCATCATTCTCTTTAAAAACACTCTCAAGATCACCGAATGATTTCATTTCGTCAGTATTATTCCCTTTAAATACTGCACCTGTTATAATATCTTTTTTTAATTTAACGATATCAGTGGTAAAAAATTTTGAATTGGAATCTTTTCTTGTACTCAACTGTTTTGTTACAGGATTATACTCAACAACATTCTGAATAGTTGTATAATCTTTATTCAGATTAATAAGGATTATCTTTTTATCCGACCTTGTAAGATCACCAATCACTATCTGTGTTTTATCATTAACCGATAAAAGAAAAAAATAGTTTTTCCCTGTTGAGGGGAAGAGTTTAAGTCTATCATTATTTATATGTTTTTCCTGAAGATCATCATAATGCTGGGAATACAGCCCGGTACTGCATAAAAACATAAATAATATAACAATTGCCAGATTTTTCATTATCATTAACTCCTTTTTTTTATATATAATAAAAAAGATGGAATAATTCAATACTGAACTTTTTTTTTATATTTTTTTTACATTTTTTTTAATCACGGTACGATTTTAAACTTTTAAATTTATTGTACCGCTGCTTATAACCTGTTTACCATCCGAATTAAAAACATTAAAAAAAAGATTTATACCATCGGGCTGAGATGTTTTACCGGCTAAAGATACTTTTATGTCTCCTCCGGGAAGAACCATTCCGGTAAATCTGCAGTAAAGGGAACTTATCCGGCCCGAATCACCCGCAGCCTCTTTTTCAAGAATCTCCCTCAGTGCAATAGCAAGAGTAGCTGTACCCTGGAGAATTATCCCGGGCAGACCAACCGCGCGGGCAAACTTCACAGAAGTATGTATGGGGAAATGTATATTCGAACATCCGTCATATATGTAAGGTGTCAGAGCACTGATATGGACAGATGATTCCCACAGTTGCTCTGTCCCCCCTTTCATCCCCGCTTCCCAATCTGTAACCGGCGGAATACTTTCACCACCCCTGCCCCCTCCGGTACACTCCACTCCGCGCATCATAGCGCCGATATATTCGGTAAAAATTGAACTGCCGGCTGCGTCAGCTGCATCGAAACGAAGTGTAACATAGGTACCGGCACGATGCGGAAGGATTGCAGCAATTACTCCGTTTACTGTTATGTCATCTCCGGCTTTTACGGGCCTGTGAACGATCAGCTGTTCGCTGTAGTGCACCTGCGTAAAAACAACCTCTTTCGGAAAATCTGAAGCTGAAATATTATCAGTAATATGCTGAACCATGGGCCATGTTACCGCTACAGGAAACAGAGGGGGAGCAATTATTCCGCCGGGGAGTTCATCATTGTAGTAGAGCGGATTTGTCTCGCCGATTGCGGCTGAATAATTCATTGTCCACCGGGGATCAGCTTTACATCTGTATTCTTTAATGGAAGTCCCGACAAAATCAGAGGAAAGTTTCATATTAAGTCTCCTTATATGTTTTCTCTGCCAGACCGGTTTAAATTACAGCGGATAGTTTCCCCTCTCTGAATTCACCCGGTGTTGTGCCTGTGAACTTTTTAAATGCTCGGTTGAATGTTCTTATACTGTCAAATCCTGTGTCATGACATATACGTGTTATTGGAGTATCAGTTTCCGCAAGTATATTTTTTGCTTCATTTATTCTTAATTCATTTATATAATCACCAAGAGTTTTCCCCGTATGCTGATTAAACATACGGCTGAAAGTATCATGGTTCATATCGACTGCCGATGCAAGATTCTCTCTGTTGAGACTTTCAGCAAAATGTTCCTTTATAAACTCGCAGATAGAATCCATTTTTTTCTTTATATCACCGCTGATTAAAGTTTTTCTTGAATCCATATGATGATTCAGTTTTGAAATCAGTTCATCATTCCTTCTTTTCAGATTATTACGGATTATCCGCATATCCATCTGATTTTTAATTCTGAGCTTAAGCTCATCGGAATTAAAGGGTTTCGTCACATAATCAACTGCGCCGAGTTTTAATCCGTCATGCTTCGCAAGATCATCCCCCCTCGCCGTAAG
>PGXT01000159.1:8333-13336 GCA_002839285.1 Spirochaetae bacterium HGW-Spirochaetae-5
CATGTCGATATTATCTTCGGCAATCAGCAGTGCGGGGAATTCTGAGGTTAAGTCAATATTGAATCTATCCGGGTCAGCAGAATTTAAATCATCGGGCTGCGAATTTCTGATCAGCGCTAAGGGGAGACTGAACTGGTCCGATGCAGGCACAATAAATTCAACATCTCCTCTTCCGGCAAAGTGTTCTTTACCTCTTGGAATATTTACTGAAAAAACGGTACCGTGTTCTTCAGGATGTTCTTCAATATATCTGCTGTTGACAATAACCGAGCCTCCATGAAGCTCGGAAATCTCTTTGACTATTGCAAGTCCAATCCCTGTACCTGCATGACTCCCGGACAGTTCACCCCCCTGTGTAAAGAGATTAAATACAGCATCAATTTTTGAAGAAGGTATCCCCGTACCGGTATCACTGAATTTAAGTATTACATCATCACTGCTCTCTTCTATACCGATGGTAATTCTCCCCCCTTTTTTTGTGAACTTAAAGGAGTTGGAAAAAAAATTCGATATTACGCGGGAAAATTTCCTGACATCGATAAATACCATAACAGGATAATCGGGGAGAGAATAGCAAAGCTCAATACCTTTATGTTCGACGGCTGATTCCATCTCGGCACAATAGAGTTTAACAGCTGTACATAAATCTGTCTCAGAAACTTCAAGATTCATTTTTCCGGCTGTTATACGGGAGATATCAAGCAGGTCATTTATCAGTGAAAGAAGGTTCCGTCCGTTCCGCTGTATCATCTCAAGACTGCTCATTACAATGGGTTTACCATTTATTGCGTCTTCAACAGGAGCAAGTATAAGAGTAAGCGGAGTCCGGAGTTCATGCGATATGTTATCAAGAAAACGGCTCTTTGCAATACTTGCAGCTTCGGCCTCTTCTTTAAGTACTGTCAATTCTGCAGTGGCCTGGTCTATCTTTTTATGAAGCTGAAAATTCCACCACCACACCAGAGCCACTCCCCCTGTTACCGCGATGATTAAAAAAAGTGCCGCAATAAATCCCCATGAGATACGGTACTTGAAATTACCTCCGGCCCATGTTCTTTCGGCTACAAATTTTTCTGTCTCAGTAATTCTGCCGAAGCCTGAATTTACAAGATCAAGAAGATCTTTATTATCAGCTCTCAGAGCAGCATTAACTCCATATTTAAATACAGGCTCCGATGACTGAATAAATTTCCGCCAGAGTCCGCTCTCTCTTAATTCATGATTAGCAAGAGAATCCTCGGCAATAAAAACATTTATCTCACCGTTTTCTGAAGCCCTTAACAATTCCGGAATTGTTTTTTTTATATGGAATAAAATATCATGACCGGTTTCCTCGACCTTTGAAGCAAGATCAGCAGTTACCCCCACTTTGTATGGCGGGAGTTCTGAAATTTTTTCTGCAGATAAAACATTTTCATTCCGGTAGATATAAACAGCAGATAGATAGATATCTTTTATAACAGCAAACTGACTCACTTCACTCCCGGAAACATATCCCATAATTACATCAACGGAACCGTTTTTTAAATCCCTCTCCGCCTCGTCAGCTGTAGTGATAATATAATTTACAGCTATACCTGTTTTCCTTGACCATATTTTCCAGAGTTCAACATATATTCCCGATGGGGCGGATTTTGATAATTTAAACTCCAGGGGATTTTTATCTGTGATACCGGCAACTGTAATTGATTTCTGATTATCAGCAATGGCGTTCACAGATAATCCGGATAGAATAATCAGTAATGTAAAGCAGACTTTCGTGATAGAATTATGAAACATACTTTTCCGATGCATAACCCTGATAATCGGGTTTTAATTTTCTGATAATAAAAAAAACTGCAAGAATACTTAAACTCTTATCGAGAAGATTAACAGGGAGACGAACCAGAAATGAACTTGTAAACAGTTTATATCCTGCATCCATAATGGAAATAATATTAAGATCAATTTTAGCACCGGTAACTCCGCCGAATACATAGAAAGCAACAATTGCTCCAGTCAGGGCACTGACAAATGCAACAGAGATAATTGAGATAATCAGACTTTTAATCCCGCAAAAACCGTATCTCTTCACAATATAACCCATGGTAATCCCTATAGCTGTATTCACAATACTGAAGGGGATGTTAACCGGATTGTGTGTAATTCCGAGTATGAGATTTGAAGTAAAACCTGTAAGAGCCCCCACGAATGGCCCGAGAATCGCAGCAGACAGGATGGTGCCGGTGGTATCGAGAAAAAGAGGATTTTTAATATAAATTTTTATAAAATCTGCAAGAAAATAACCGGCAATATTCAGGGCAAGGCCTGAAAGATAGACAAACAGAAGCATACGGTTTTTCATTAGACACCCTCAGTATTAAACTGAACAACATATAAATTAAATACACCGCTATCCATTGGTCAATTTAATTAAATGGAAATCCCAGAACTTTACAAATAGCCCCCTAAATCCCCGGTCGTTGGACTTAAAAGACATTTGTTTTTTAAAATTTCGTTAAAATGAATAAATTTTGCGATATTGTTTTAAAGTCCCCCTCCGGGGGATTTAGGGGGCTGGGCATTTGGTGCTGCAAAAAAATTACACTCATGTGCGGAACTTCATTCTATCAGATAATAATTCCTGAAACATATTCCGCTATTGCAAGACAGGAGGTAAGCCCCGGAGATTCTATGCCGATCAGATTTATAAAATTTTTCAGGCCCGATTCAGCTTCATTTTTAATTACAAAATCACGAAACTTTTCACCCTCTCTCTGAAGTTTCGGTCTTATTCCGCAGTCGTATGGATAGATATCAGAAATATCGGGCTTCATAAAAAGTGAGAGCGAATAGAGAAACTCTTTTTTATTACTGTCATTCATGGAGTAGTCGGGAATGTTCTGTTCCATGTAATAAGCATTTGGCCCGAACGCTACAGTTCCGTCTGTAAAAAGTCTGTTGTGTATTCCAAGAGATTTCCCGTCCGGTGACGGTACAGGGTAGATAAGCATATTCATCGATCTGACATTATACGATTTATAATACTCACCCTTACAGAAGCTTAAACTGTATCCAGAACTTTCTGTATCTATCCCTGCGAGTGCGGCGACTTTATCAGAAAACAATCCGGCGCAGTTTACAACTATATCGGCAGAGATGGTATATCCATCATCAGAGCAGATTCCGTAAATTCCATTTTTTCTTTCTATTCCCGATACGCAGGTTCTGTATGCGAAGAGTACACCATTCTCTTTTGCCAGAGTCTCAAATCGCTTCATCAGTTCGTATGAGTTCATTATCCCGGCAGTGGGGACATGTACACCTGAAAGGGCCCTTACTTGCGGTTCCCTCTCCTCTATTTCGCTCCCCTGTGCAATTCTCACACCGGGAACTCCGTTTTTTATTCCATTAGCGAAGAGCCGTTCAATTTCGGGGATTTCATCTTTTGAGGAGGCGATAATATACTTTCCGCAGTTATTAAAAGAAACGTTATTATCCCTCATGAAACTGTAGAGAAGCCCGTTCCCGTGCAGTGAGAGTTTTGCCTTCAGTGATCCATGGGGATAATATATGCCGGAGTGTACTGTTTCGCTGTTCCGGCTGCTGGTATGTCTCCCGAAGGAGTCCTCTTTTTCAAAAACAACAATACTTTTATATCTTTTAGAGAGTTCCAGAGCCACGGCAAGTCCCACGGCTCCGGCTCCAATAACTGCGACATCGCATCTTTCCATGAGTTACTACCCTTTATTCTACACCAGTAATTTGACCAGATAGATTTTCATTAAAAACTTTCCACACTCACCCCGGCGCTGTGTGCAAACGGTCAAAGTTCTATTTTTCAAAAGGAAATTTGTACTGACTGAGGCCTGTGGCATCCCTCATCTGAATCATCTCCTGCTGAAGCTCCACGCCTACGGGAACACCCTTCCCCTCTCTCTCCTGACGTGCGATGTACTCTTTTTCACCGGCGGTGTATATCCTTTCAGCACCGGGCATCTTCTCGGAGGAACGGAGCTGTCGAAGAATTTCGCCTGCGGTCTTTTTGAAATCATCAACCTCTGTAAAGTGTGCAATATTTATTGCTATAAAGAAATGTCCCAATCCATAGGGAACTTTCTTACCGTTTTCAATACCTGTGAGCATCTTTAAAAATTTACCGCCCTGAAGCGCTGCTGAAAGAATTTCCACAACTGTGGCATATCCGTAGCCTTTGAATCCCGCTCCATCCTCGCCTATTCCGCCAAGTGGAGTTAACGCAGCAGTCCCCTTGATAAGGTCACCCAGAGCCTGGATCGAATCGGTTGTAGACTCACCCTTACGGTCTATTACCCAGCCTTCGGGCATACTCTTACCGGTTCTTGCATATACTTCTATCTTTCCGCGCTGGCTTACTGATGTTGCACAGTCCAGTACAAAGGGGAACTCCTCATCTGTGGGTATCCCGAAAACAAGGGGATTAGTCCCGAGCATATTCTCTATTCCGAAAGTCGGAGCTATTGACGGCCGTGCATTTGTTCCGGTTATGCCGATCATATTTTTTTCACATGCCATTGTGGCATAGTAACCGGCAATCCCGTAATGCGTGGAGTTACGGACAGCAACCATCCCCAGACCAAACTTTTCCGCCTTTTCAATTGCCATCTCCATTGCACGCTTACCGATAACGTGCCCCATTCCATCATGCCCGTCAACTACAGCCGTTGCAAAGTTATCTTTTACTATTTCAAAATTTGTAACAGCCTGCTGTATGCCTTCTTTAATTCTGTCATAATAGATCGGTTTCATCCTGTTTAGACCGTGTGAGTCGATTCCCCTTTTATCCGATTCAATGAGCACCTCGGCACAGATCTCCGCGTCATGCTCCGGAACTCCGATTTTAACAAAAACATCCTTCATGAAATCACGTACAAAATCAAAATCGAGCCATGTAATATTACTTTCCATTTTTATCTCCTCCCCCCATCCGCCCTGTCGGGCACCTTCCCCATGGTGAGATGGGGAAGGCGGGTTTTGTTTAATTT
>PGXT01000160.1 GCA_002839285.1 Spirochaetae bacterium HGW-Spirochaetae-5
TGAGTATAATTGCCGGGGAAGTGATAACGAAGAAAGAATAGTATATAAAAGCGACCCGCCCCCTCTGTCGCGATGCGACATCTCCCTCACGGGGTGGGAGGAGAGGCTAGTGCTTAGACCGGATGATTTTTCATCAAATAATTCTCTGTATAATACCGAAAAATCTCCCGGCCGATCGGTCACCCTCTTTGATAAAGAGGGTTTAAACTTCCGTGATTTCATAACCCCCTTTATTAAAGGGAGATGTTGAGCGAAGCGAAACGGGGGGATTTCAAGTTTATAGCTGATAAATTATTGATTCAAAATCATACGGTCAGAGTACTAGCGGAAATATTCTGTTTTCCCTTTCTCCCATTCATGGGCGACGAACAGGATGTTCTAGGCAGGCATTATTATGACATCCTGTCATTTGCCTGCAGGCAGTCCTCCTGACTGCTCTGTCGAGTGCCGGCAGGACGCCGGAAACGCACTCGACGAAAGGTGCCCGTAGGGCGGATAGGGGCGGAAAATATTTATAAACAACAAGGACAATATATAATGAATTATCAGCAGATCTATTCTGAAAAGCTTACTACCGCCGATGAAGCGGTAAAGATTATCTCATCGGGCGATGTAGTTGACTACGGTTCTTTTAACGGCAAACCGGTGTTATGCGATGTAGCTCTTTCGAAGCGTGCAGGTGAATTGCGCGGCGTAAGTATCTATTCTGCAGTGACGGTACCGCCTGTTCCTGAAGTTTCAACTTTTCCCGATAGTTTTATTTATATGGACTGGCACTGGTCCAAACTTACCCGTCTTCTTCAGTTTAAAGGTGAACCGTTTTATTCCCCCATGCTTTACCAGCGGGCTCCTTTTTATCACAGACACAATAAGCCCCGATCATACAGGTCTGCAAACTATCTTGATCTGACTCTTGCAAAATCGGTAAAAGTGGTGGCTATTATCCAGACCGGACCTATGGATAAATTCGGGCATTTTAATTTCGGACCTCAATGTTCACATACGTGTGCCTGTATAGACACTGCAGATTTTGTTATAATAGAAGTGAATAAAAATCAGCCTCATTGCCTTGGTGTTGAAAATTCTGTTCATATTTCAAAAATAGATTACATTGTAGAGGCGCCTGAGTCTCAGAAACTTTTTTGTGCTCCGACGGCTGCGCATAGCGATGTGGACAGTCAGATTGCAAAGCATATTATGAATTATATAAGCGACGGATGCTGTATTCAGCTTGGTATCGGTTCAATGCCGAATCTTATTGGAGAGATGATAGCTGAGTCTGACTTGAAAAATCTAGGCGGGCATACAGAGATGTTTGTAGACGCCTTTGTTAAAATGATTGAGACAGGGCGGATGAACGGGAGCAAAAAGAATATTGATCATAATCTCTGCGCCTATACTTTCGCTCTTGGAAGCCAGTATATGTATGATTTTATAGATAATAATCAGGGGCTAATTGCATGCCCGGTTGATTATACCAATAGTGATGAAGTGATTGGGAAGATTGATAATTTTGTTAGTATTAACAACGCTCTTCAGATAGATCTATATTCACAGGTTAATGCCGAGTGTCTTGTAAGTGACGGTGTTGCTCAGCAGGTATCGGGGAACGGCGGTATGCTCGACTTTGTTATGGGTGCGCACAAGTCCTACCGCGGGCGGAGTTTTATATGTTTTTCATCTACTTATACAGATAAAGCCGGTATAGTCCATTCAAGAATTCTTCCGACTCTCGAGGCCGGTACTATTGTAACTGTTCCAAGGCAGGCTGTTGATTTTGTCGTTACCGAGTATGGCGCTGTACGTTTGGCTGCATGTCCCACATGGATGCGGGCGGAGAAACTGATAAGTATTGCTCATCCGGATTTCCGCGACAGTCTGATAAAAGAAGCTGAAAGAATGAAAATCTGGCGAAGAACAAATAAAATTTAACAGCCGGCAGAGGGGAATCCCGGTTTGATTCAATTTATTGGAGCTGATAATGAGTGCTGGTATTCTAACCGTGTGATGATTCATTAAAAAATGATATGAATTCACAAACCTCTCGAACTCACCCCCGGCCCCTTTCTTTGGAAAGAAAGAGAGGGGAGTTTAAAACAGGAAATTTGTTGTGTTTTTGAAGGAAATATTTTGTTTTAGGAAGCCCCTCTTTTTTTTATCAAAGAGAGGCGATGTGCTGAGCCTGTCGAAGTAGGCGCGGCAGTAGCCGGGGGTGAGTGTGAAAAGTTTTAATGAAAATCTATCCAGTCACAGCACTAGTATCAGTGCTGTTTAATAATCTTTTGAAATAAACAGCGATACAAAAGAGTTTTTATGGCGGAATGTAATGGTGATAAATTGATTATTTTTACACTAAAAATATCCGGGATTAATAATAACAGTTTACAAATAAATATTCATGATTAGAAATAATACACTTTCACTGGTTATTCTTTTATTTTTATTAATTAAATAAAGACTATTATCCCCGCAGCCGAAGGCGGCGGGGGTTTATGATTATTTTTTTACACTAAAAATATGCTCAGGGACAACTGCTGATTTACTTTTATCATTTTAAAAGATCAGGATTCTGTTATGAATGCGTCAGGTATTAAAAAAATACTTCTTGTTGAAGATAGTATGATCACTTCACTCGCTGAAGTTGTGATGCTTGAAAAAAATGGTTATGAAGTTATTCCTGTTCAGGACGGAGAATCTGCTGTCGAATACGCTTTGAATGATTTAACAATTGATCTGATTCTTATGGATATTGATCTCGGTAAAGGTATCGATGGTCCCACTGCAGCTGATCTTATAATTAAACAGAGAGATATCCCCATCGTTTTTCTTACCTCGCATTCTGAACGTGAAATTGTTGATAAAGTAAGATCTATTACAAGATACGGTTTTGTTGTAAAAAATTCCGGTGACTTTGTTCTTCTTTCATCTCTGGAAATGGCATTTGAACTTTTTGAAGCACATAAAAAAACCAAAGAGAGTGAAACTAATTTCCGGCAGCTTTCAGAAAACATAAATGAAGCCTTCTGGCTCAGTGATTCCCGGATGAATGAAATTATATATTTAAGCCCCGTATGCTGGAAGATGCTGGGACTTGAGTCTTCAGTTAATCTTAAAAAGGATTGGAATCTTATAAAAAGTATTCACCCCGATGATCGGCGGGAGGTGATAAATGCAAAGAAAAAACTTTTAGAGAATGGTGAAGATTATTCAGGTGAGTTCAGAATTATCTGCCTTGACGGTTCAATAAAGTGGGTCAGGGGACGGGCTTATCCGGTTCTCGGTCAATCCGGTGAAATAATAAGATTTGCCGGAGTTGCCGAAGATATTACTCGTCACAAATCGACCGATGAAGCTCTCTTTAAAAGTGAGATGAAGTTCAGGTCATATATCGAAAATGCCCCCATGGGAATATTTATAGCAGATAATAGCGGAAGGTATATTGAGGTTAATCCGATTGCCGCCTTAGGTATTGGATATAGTGAAGATGAAATTTTACAATTAAGTATTCAGGATATAGTTGAACCTTCCAATATGGGTATTGCAATGGATCATTTAACTGCGGTAATGAATGAGGGGAGTGCTGTCGGTGATATTCTATTTAGAAAGAAAGACGGCCGCATTTTATGGGCGCAGGTTAATGCTGTTAAACTCAGTGATACCCGGTTGATAGCTTTTTGCCAGGATATAACCTCCAGAAAAAAGGCAGAGATACTCCTCTTTAAAAGTGAAGAGAGAATGAGAAGTATATTTGACAATCTGCCAATCGGAATTTTTCAGTCAACTCTCGACGGGAAGTTTGTATATCTGAATTCTGCTATTTCTGAAATTCTCGGTTATAGATCAAGTCATGAACTTCAGGACATTGTAAACAGATCATCAATAGAAAATGTTATATACGAAGACCCTAATAGAAGACCGGAATTTGTACGCAAAGTCAGCTCGGAGCCTGGTAACTGGAAAATATTTGATAACCGCTACAAGAGGAGAGACGGTTCAATATTTGATGCTGTACTTGCATTCTGTGAAAGACCCGATCCGGTAAGCGGTGAGCATTTCCATTATGGATACGTAATTGATGTAACCGAGAAGAAGATTGCTGAGAAAAAGATAGAATCCCTTCTCCTGGAGAAGGATCTGCTTCTGAAAGAAGTTCATCACCGGATTAAAAATAATATGTCTGCAGTCTCGGCATTACTTTATCTGCAGTCAGAATCTCTTAAAGATTCGGCTGCTGTGTCTGCGCTTGATGATGCCCGTAATCGTATTATGAGTATGATGCTTATTTATGATAAGCTTTACAGGACATCCGATTATACAAATGTTGATCTGAGAGGATATATTTCAAATCTTGTTGATGAAATCTCTTCGACATTCAGAATTGACGGCCGTAGTATTTCTATCGTGAAAGAGATTGGTGATTTCAACATGAATTCGCAGATGATTTTCCCCATAGGGATTATAATAAATGAAATTATAACTAATGCCTTTAAACATGCTTTCCCGGGGAAAAGAAATGGTGTTATTTTTATATCTATTCAGAGTTACGGTCATGCTATGAAGCTGCTTGTAAGGGATGATGGGGTCGGGATTCCAGAATCATTCGATATAAATAAGGCTGACGGGTTTGGACTGAATCTGGTGAATATTCTTGTTAAGCAGATGAATGGTTCGCTGGAGATTATTAATGTCAGCGGTACTGAATACAGGATTGTAGTAGAGGTTTGATTTTTATTGAAGTTTTTATTAAATAGAATACATGTTTTTCTGGTAAATTTAGAGTTGACCGGGATTTAGTATTTTAAATAAAATGGTCATTAGATGTTAAAAAGTTAATGTAATCCGTTATTTATATTATTTATTATCGTTGGAAATTTTTGAGTAAAACGAAAATTATTCAGATGATAAAGTGATACTCTGGAGGATTCCATGGGAAGAAGTGATTTATCAAAAATAAAGAAAAGTCTGATTCTTAATTTCAGTTTACTGCTTTTACTGAATCCGTTAATAAATATGATTCTGATATCTCCGAGAATTCAAACAGCAGATCAGCTGAAAGGAATTTTTATTGTTATTTCATTAGGTGTTTTTATTTGTGCTGTTACGATTCTTATTTACACCTTTATGGCCGGCAAAATCCAGAAGATGATAGATAATGAGTCGAGCGATGAACATTCTGTGATATTTGCACGCCGTATGCCTGTTACGGTATCGATTCTTTTCTGTGCTCCGATTCTTATAGGTACAATGGTTTTATCTCTTCTCAGTTATCTAAGCGGATTGATTGTAAGCCCCTATCAGCTGATATTTTATTTAATTAAAGATATTCTTCTGGCCGGGAGTTTAACCTTTTATCATTATTACAGATTTAAAATCATTGTCTATCCGGTTTCAAGCACACTTCAGCTCCGGTCATTATCGATGTTCGAAAAAATTCTTGCTCCGATTCTAAGCTTTATAGTTGTGGTTCTTTTAATTGCCGGTTTTTTCGGCTATACTATTATTGTTAACAGGACAATGGATTATTACAAGGTCAACACAGTAGCTCAAACGGATAAAGTAGGGCTGGCTCTGGACCGGACATTCGGTAATGTTGTAATTGAACTTAGATCTTATATGAATACTGTCAATGCTGCGACAGTGACACAATCTGAAGCACTCGCGACAACAAAGAGATTATATAATACAAGAATTAATAAAAGTATAGAAACTCTCTATCTGGTGAAAACCAGCGGAGATGGATATACGAATAATGGAAATGCACTTAATATTTCAGACCGGGGATATTTTCAGGAGATGATGAGGAATAATGGTCCAGCATGGTCTGATCTTATAAAGAGTCGTGATACAGGAAATAAAATTATTGTATGTGCGGTACCTTATCTAGTTAACGGGAAAGCAACCGGAGCTATAGGTGCAACAATCAGTATTGCCGGGATGACTGAAATTCTCAATAGTGCCAGTAATTCCAATGATACTAAATATCTTATCATGAATAAAGAGGGTAAGATCATTTACCATCCGGAAGACCGCCTTCTGGATAAAGTTCTGGGTAAGGATCTTCTGGATAAGAAAGGTAGAGATCTCACTGCTTTTGTTAATGGGACAGACACTGATTTTCATGAATATATAATCAATAACAAACCGCTCCTTCTTAGAAAAATTAAGCTTCAGTCTACGGGGCATTACCTTGTTTCTACAAGTTATGAAGAGTACCTGATGAAGCCGGTAAATACAGTAGTGCTTAATATTATTATAGGTATGCTATTTATAAATATTCTGATATTTATTATTATCTATAAAATCGGAAAGAATTTTTCCACTCCGATCCGTAATGCCATCAAAATATTCCGCAAACTTGCCGAGGGCGACCTGACTGCAAGAAGCAATGATTATCTCCCTGATGAATTTGGTGACATGATAAGAAACATGAAAAAGTTTCAGGATAGAATGCGCGAAGTTGTAGACTCGGCTCTAAACTCTAATCAGCTTGCCGCTTCTGCAGAAGAGTTATCCGCTACAAGCTCATCACTTGCTGACAGCGCTCAGGCTCAGGCTGCGGCAGTTGAAGAGGCTACTGCTTCACTTGAGGAGATTTCTGCGTCAAATGAGTCTATTGCAGACAGTTCAAAGGCACAGTCCGATCATTCCAGAAATACCTATCGGCTTATTGAAGAACTTGGTCAGCTGATAAAATCTGTTAACGCTGACTCTTTAACAACGCTCAAAGTAGCGAATGAGGCAACCAGTGAAGCAGTTAAGGGCAGCGATCTTATGCAGAATACAATTGCAGGGATGAACAGTCTTGAAGAGAATTCATTGAGAATTGCCGAGATGGTATCCATGATCAGCGATATATCTGACCAGGTTAACCTCCTTGCCCTGAATGCGGCAATTGAAGCAGCACGGGCTGGTGATCATGGACGGGGCTTTGCCGTTGTTGCCGATGAAATAGGGAAGCTTGCGGAGCAGACAGCCGGTTCCGCAAAGAGTATTACTGAACTTGTATCGAGGGGTGTTAAATCGGCAAATCAGGGGATTAAAGATATAAATGAAACATCTATAGCTCTTGAAAAGATAATCAGTTTTATAAACAATACTAAAGAGCTGGTTCAGAAGATTGCATCGTCAACTGAAGTACAGGCAAAGGCGGGCGAGGATGTTACCCGTGCAACAAAACTTGTTATGGAGATGTCGGATAATATTTCAAACTCCACCCATGAGCAGACTGTAACTCATCAGGAGATTTCCAGGACAATGGATCAGATAAATATTCAGACACAGCAGCAGGCATCGGGCGCAGAAGAGATTGCCTCATCAGCTGAGGAGATAAGCGCACAGGCTGAAAATATGAAAAACCAGCTGGAATTTTTTAAGATTTAATTCCGGAAAAATTAAATTTCAGGTTCACCATTGCATAACAATGGTGAACCTGAATAACTACATTGCATGTATAAAGAAGAAAAGAAACATTACCAGAGACGCGGAAACAGAAGTAAAAATCGCAATATTAATATTTTTACCTAAATTATCATCACTCCCTTTGGCATTGAATATTACTGTCAGAATAATAAAAAGCGAAGCTCCAATAACTCCTTTAGCAGTCCAGTGGTGACCTGTTAAATCTGCCAGGAATTTTTTAAATGGAGGACTGAATTCTGCAGCTATCACCATAAGTACAATAACAACTGCATAGATTGAAAATGCTTTTAATGCTGATATCGCCAATCTGTTTTTCATATTCCACCTCCTGGAGCGCCTAGAATGGATCTAACTGAACCGGATACCAGAGAACCCATAGCTGCCATTAAAAATACCATTAAAAAAATCAGCAATGCCAGGTAAGCTACCTTTTTAGAAGTTGCTTCATCTAAGTCTTTCCATGAATCCAGCTTAAAAAAGAGAAGAAACGCAGTTACAGCTAAAATAGGAATTAAAAGGAAAATGTGTTCTTTCGCTTCTATAACTATTTTGTGAGCCCATTTCAGGGTACTTGTTTCTGCGATGAGAACAGGTTTAACCATTGTGCCGTAATGCTTAACATAATAGTATCCGCCTGCAAACCATGAACTTACCGCGGAAATTGCTCCGATTGTTGAAGCAATTTTAGCTCTCCGGAGACCTTCATCTTTTCTGTTGAATGTTTCGACTGCCACCCACAAAAAACACAAACCTCCAAATTCTCCCAGCCCTATATGGATGATAACCAGAATAATAAAAAAATCCATAGAACCTCCTTTTGAATTTTATTCAAATAATTAAATTTATATTAGCTCTCATGAGGTGCTTAATCAACCCGTGAGGATAAAAAACGGATGAAATCTGATTAAATATCACTAATTTTATCAAATTTTAGCAGCTAATGATTGAATTAAACCAGATAACCATTCGGCTCCGCTCAGAGAGCGGTTTAGACGCTGGCTGAGTTGAACCGAAGCCTGAAGGATGACCTAATTCATCCGTAAAATGCAATATCTGTATTTAATGCTAATTTTGTTAATTTTTCCAATAAAATCTATAGTTGTTTCAAACGATTTATCATGGTGATGATGAATAGAAATTTAACCACATCTTAACATTGCCCGTTGTTTTGTGCTTTTAATATCAGTTCAAAACATTCCAATTATTGTATAATTGAGATGGATCAAGTTCATTTTAAATAATACATATATTTTTATAAAGGGAACAATTATGAAAAGAATACATATATTCCTACACGTGCCTTATGAAACACCGGGTTGTATAGAGACCTGGATAAAAGAGAAGGGATATTTTTGTTCATCAACAGAGCTTTATGCCGGTGAAGTTATCCCTGATATTTCAGAAGTTGACTGGCTCATTGTAATGGGCGGCCCCATGAGTGTGCATGACACTGATATTTATCCCTGGCTGTTAGAAGAGAAAAAATTTATTGAAGAGGCGGTCACAAGGGAAAAAGTTATTATTGGAATCTGTCTCGGTTCACAGCTTATAGCTGAAGTGCTTGGAAGCAGTGTTTATAAAAATAATTTTAAAGAGATAGGTTGGCTGCCTGTTGAAAAAAATCCGGAGATTGCTGATCTTTCATTGCTGAAAAGATTTAATGAAATTGAAACTGTATTTCACTGGCATGGTGATACTTTTAGTATCCCCAATGGTGCAGTTCATGGATTTTCTTCAGAAGGTTGTGTCAATCAATGCTTTATATATAACAATAGAATTATCGGACTTCAGTTTCATGTTGAGGTGATGGAGACTCTTCTTGAAAGTATGATTGAAAACGGAATTGATGAACTCGTCCCGGACAAATATATTCAGGATGCAGCTTTGATGAGAAGGGGAGCACATAATATAAAGAGAAATAATGAGCTTATGTTTTCAATTCTCGATGGAATGGATGAACTTGACGTATAATTAATAATTTTTACATCTTTCAGTAAAACATCATAATCATCTCATCGGATATGGTAGCGGTTTATTTTTTCAGGCATATGCGGACCATATGTACCCCATTCAATTTTTTTTATCTGGACATTTTTAAATTCTTTTTCAGTATTTATTACTTAACATAAATTTTAAAATTTTTGTATGATGGATTGTATATTAAGTCAAAATTGTATATAATATCTGTATGTACAAAGTTAGATACAGGGAATAATCTGGAATGATATTCAAAAATAATATAATAAAGAAGTTCATAAAATTTATTAAGAGCTTCACCGTTGACAGTGATGAATCTCTTCTCCTGGAAGGTCTTAAGGCTGCAGTTAATGCTGTAGTGATAACTGATATTACCGGAAAGATTCAATGGGTAAACGCCGCTTTTCTTAAAATTACCGGATATGAGTTGGAAGAAACTATCGGGCAGAAAATCGGAGACCTGCTTAAATCGGGTGAGCACGATGATTTGTTCTATAAAGATTTGTGGAATACAATACTCTCCGGCGGAATATGGAAAGGTGTTATTACCAACAGGAAAAAAAACGGGTCTTATTATATAGAAGAGCAGTCTATAACACCGGTTTACGGAGACAGTGGTGAGATTATAAACTTTATAAGCATTAAAGAAGACATTACTGAAAAGCTCAGAACAGAGGAAGCTTTAAAAGACAGCGAT
>PGXT01000307.1 GCA_002839285.1 Spirochaetae bacterium HGW-Spirochaetae-5
TAAATTATCAAGTGAGAGTTTTACCGGTAAGGCACCTCTTGAAATTATTGAAAAAGAGAAGGCAAAAGAGAGAGAGTATAGTGAAATATTGGGCAAACTACAGGATAGTTTATTAAAATTAAAGTAGAACGGACTTAAAGTTCATTTATACGGGAGGAGTAAAATGAAGAAAAAATATTTTTATACAGCAGCAGTTATTATGGTGATGTTTATATCGCCGCTTTTTTCAGCGGGACAGGAGGATCTTCAGACAAAGAAACTCACAGAGGACAGAATAAGATATTATCCTGTTCCCTCAGATGGAATTAATTATATATTCCTGCAGTCAATCGAGAAAGATACATCGATTGTTATTGGGGATTTTACCGGAGTGGAAAAGAAGATAATACTGATCAATGACAGGAATAATGATAATACAATTGATTCGGTATTTGAGTATTTCCCTTCAACCGGAGATTTAAAAAGAAAGCAGAATTCAAATTCAAAATTTTTTACAACTGATATTGCAAAGCTTAAAAGAAGTATAATTGAGGGAACAATTTATAAGGGTAACTATACCGACGACATGAAGTCGCTTAAAACCCTGGAGCACATTTTAAACAACGCTGATACCAATTCTCTCGATGCCGGTGTATACGGGTTTAAACTGATGAAAGACAGAAAAATTCGGCTCTATTTACATATGGAAAAAATGCCGAGGGATATTATCTTCAGTTTAAAACCGAGTATTACAGGAAGGATTATAAAACCGAACAGAAGCCTGTGCTAAAATATTCAGTATACTGTAAAAATACCAATGATCCCATTGTGGGGGAGATTGTTGAAAATCTTTTTAAGATCCGTCAGCCGAAGGTAAACTCACCTAAGGGGAGCATGATTCAGAAAAGCCACTAGTGCCGTGATCGTGTGATTTTGAATCAATAATTTATCAGCCATAAAATTGAAATCCCCCCGTTTCGCTTCGCTCAACATCCCCCTTTAATAAAGGGGGTTATGAAATCCCGGAAGTTTAAACCCTCTTTATCAAAGAGGGTAACCATAGGCCGGGAGATTTTTCGGTATTATATAGAAAACTTTTTAATGAAAATCTATCCGGTCAAAGCACTAATCTTGTTATATTAAATAGAACATACCCTCCCAATGAGCCGGATTTATGAAGGCTTAATGGGAGGCTTTTTTATTTTCTACAGCAGTACCTTCAATCTCTCGTTAACTTCTTTCAGAAAATCCTCTGTATTTACAGTCTTCACATCTTTATCTTCGCAGAGCATTGCAAGGTCTTTGGTCATAACTCCA
>PGXT01000005.1 GCA_002839285.1 Spirochaetae bacterium HGW-Spirochaetae-5
TGAAGCAACAGCTTTAATCCGCTCGGGATCTTTAACAGATGTCCCGCCATATTTTTGTACAATTATTTTACTTCCGTCCATGATGTTTCCTGTATATATCTATTAAAAATTAGAAACCAGTATTTGTCCCAACAAAGATCTCTTTTGCTACACCACCATTTTGTTGTATAAAATCTCCTGAAAGAAAAAGAGCCCCGTATGTTGGTGAATTAATTCTGTAAAACTTATAAATACCCGGCGCCATTTGAGTAAAAGTTACTGTTGTTCCGGAACTATACGCAACATATGGAGGTATTTTTAATCCGTATGGATTTGAACCATCGAGACTTCCCTTTACTGCTAGTTCATAAATATCCCACGCAGATGAATACTGCGTCAAAGTCAAACTTGATGCAGTTACCTGAGTATTCCAGTCATCTTTATATTTCTCATATTTCAGATAATAATCCAGTATAGGCTCAATGTAAGAACCGGGATATGATGGAGGTTGAGGTAAATCTGAATTACCGACTGTCGTACGTAAGACACTGCCAGCAGAAGTTAGCCCGTAATCACTTATATCATCAGTGGAAGGAATTGCTACAACATACCCGGCTGCAGAGTTGACAGTAATAGACCCTGTTTTCCCTGGTACATACGCTCTTGCGGTAGCATGAAGATTCCTACCTATATCAGACTCCCCCGCCTTCACATCCCTCAGCCAATCAGAGAACGCATAGTAGTGACAAACTTTGTAAACTCCTGCTGAATAAAAATCGTATTCAAACTTCTTGATAAAATTTTTAACAACAAGTCTTATTTCAAGAACAGTCTCACCGTTATCTTTTGTATATGTCATCCCGCCGATAATCGGTATCTGTACCGGGAAGACACGGATTATTTCACTAGACTCTGTTCTTAAACTATCCCAGTATGAATTAACTGAAAGCTGATTAAAATCGAATCCGTTAGCAGTATTTTCGTTAAAAATGAATTCTGCGTCTTTTTCGAAAGTAAACTCATTTCCAACAAGCTGGTAGAGTTTGGCATTATTAAAAGACATCTTTCTAATAAAAAGCTGTACAGAATCGTAATTCCCGGCACCAGGATCATCCGTAACAAGTTCAATTCCGGTACCGTTAAAAAATGGATGTGAATCATCAAGAGGAATAGAAAAAACCTGCCTGTAATCGCTTATCTTTGCGCCATTAAGTCTTATCTCGGCAATATCGAGCATAAAAGTAGTTGGTTGTACATCTAACTTAGTTCCAGTAGCACCGATCAAAGAACTTGAATCTGTAACGTCATCAACAGAGTCATCCTGAAAAGTGGCAGCATTTATCCCCTGAGAACTCATCGGCGCAAAGTTCGAGGCACTCTCTGTTTCAAGCGTACCCTTGATGACAATCTTCAATCTGCTGGTCTTCATTTCCGTAAAAATCGGAGTATCGCCGCAGCCGATCATTGTCAGCAGAGTTATAAGTAATAGTATTATTTTATATTTCATTGTTTTTTAAACACCAGTTTACAGATTAAGATTAAAGTATAAAGAAATTCCGGCATTAATCACATAGCCGTTTGTTGTCGCGCCTTCAAGATGCTTTTCATATATACAGAGATAATCGATCCTCTTTGTACCGTCAGGCTCAAATTCAACATTACACAGACCTGCCCCCGCTTTCAGCTGAAGCTTTACAGGGATATTAATCGGCAACAGATAAAGAAGATTGAAGTAAGTGGGGATCAGAGTCAGCTCATCAACACCATCTGACTGATAATTCTGATAAGAGACATCAAACCCGAGTTTCAGCGGTTCATACGGCAGGTTATACCGGAAAAAAGCACCGCCGCCAAGATCTGTCTCTACATGTTCACCCGTGTCCATAATCGGAGTTATGGGACCATACCATAAACCGATCTGAGGTCTGGAAAAATACTTTTTTCTGGAAACTGCAGCAGAAAGATCAATGGACATAAAAAAAACAGCTGTTAAAACAGATATGCAAATTATACTTTTTTTCATTGGTTAAAAGTTCCGGATCCTTTATCTTATGCGATTCTGTAATTATGGATTTGTTACTATAAAAGAAACAAACTATATACTCAAAAATCTGCCGGGGCAGACTTTATCTATGTTATTCTTAAAATTGGACGAATAATGTCAATAATTAAAATGCCGATTCATAAAAGTTCAATGGGGGCTCATAAATAATTTTATTAAGATAGAGTCCGTATGGCGGTGCAGTAAATCCGCTCATATCTCTGTTTTTTTCATTCAGAATCTCTAAAATATAAGAAGGATCTCTATTCTCTCTATACATCTGAACAGTGGTGCCTACAATAATTCGAATCATGTTATGGAGGAAACCATTGGCTCTGAATCTGATTTTTATAAGCTCATCCTGCTCAGTCACATCAATAGAATCAATTTTTCTAACAGTACCATTGTGCTGAGATATTTTTTTACAGAATGATTTGAAATCCATCTCCCCCACAAGGTGAGATGTAACTTTTCTGATATAATCGGCTTCAAAGGGAAAATTAATCCACATAGCCTTTTTTTTCATAAACGGAGTCCGAAGGGGATACTTATAAATGAAGTAAATATACTCTCTCTGCACTGCGGAAAACCTTGCGTGAAAGTCGTCATTGACCCTGTAGGCATTTTTAACAGATAATTCAGATGGAAGAATCCCGTTCATACCAAGACATAATTTTACAAGAGGGATATCCTTCTGCAGATCAAAATGTATAACCTGCCCTAAAGCGTGTACCCCTGCATCGGTACGGCCGGAAGCATGAATTCGTACGTTCTCCCTTGAGAGTATACCAAGGGCCTTCTCGAACTCCTCCTGAATGGTTCTCCCGCGATCCTGCAACTGCCAGCCGTTAAAAGGGGTTCCGTCATACTGAACAAGAAGTGCATACCTGCTCAAGACTCAGACTCCCCCTCCCATTGATCGAGCATACTGTTTATTTTTTCGAAAAGTATTCTTGTTTTTTCAAGAAGATCTGTTGGAGTATTTTTGGATGATTTCCCTGCTCCAAAAAGCCTGCTAAGATATCTTTTGCTTATATTAAAATTCTCAATTCTTTTATTTATGTCCTTTTCGGTAGTGCCGTACTTCACTGTTAAAACTGCTGAGACATAGAGTATCCCCTCGTAACCCCAGTTTTTGTCATTATCAGGCCCCATATTCCCCGCGGCATCTGCCGGTTCACCACCGCTCTGCAGGAGATCAAGAATATTAAGATAATATTCATATGCTTTTTTATAAAAGAAAAATGAAAGCTTCTTATACGGCTGGTCAGGGAACTGCTCTGCAAGATCAGAAAAAAGCCATGCAGCTCTGATAGAAGAAACTCCTTTTTTAAATGTAGGAGCGACGTTCTTCCTTCTGAAATTATAACAGTCAACGGCCAGCATAAAAGAAGCGGCGCCAAGAGTTAAATTTCTATCATCATTAAAATTCAGCTCCCCGAAAAATTTAGCAACAGCGTTCTTTCTTGCAGGTCTCATCTCCTGCAGCTTGGTAATTTCAGCATCAGTAACATCGTTAAAATCCTTCGGGTATGCTGTATATAAACAGTTAGGACAGACGTTAAGCATATAAGCCAGAGGATAAATCCTCCCCCACTTAACACTCTCTTTATAGAGTCGCCGGAGTTCATCTGTAAGTTTTTCTGCAATCAATCTCCCGCCGCCAGTAAACATCTCCTCCCGGTAAAACTCATTTTTACAAACCGGGCAAAGAGTTAGGTTTTTCTGCCGGAAAGAAATCTTTTTTGTATCGTCCATTAAATACTCCGTAAATCTATAATTAAAATAGATGCATCCGTTTATAAAATATTAATAAAACTACACTTCGCTTGGCAAATAACGCAACGAAGAAATAACACACGCGATATCCAGTAGTAACAAAATGATATTCTATATTTAATCTTAAAGATCATTAAAATGTATCTCAATATCATGAATTATTCCAAATTTATTCAACAAAAATTTTAGATTTTTTTAGATGACACCTGTAATTGCTCTTAAACCGTTATGATTTTATTCCCGGCAACCCTTTGGTACGATTGAGATCAATTTTACTGCCGGTTTCGGATTATATATTCATTGATATTAAAATTAAATATATATGATAATTTTCTAGTCAAGTGATGAAATTTTATTGTCGAAACTATAATGACAGGATATACCGTTACAGAGGAAACTATGAAACTACTAAAATTAACTGCATTTGTAATAACAACACTTATTCTAATATATTCCGAAGCTTCAGCAATTTCTGTTTCGGTAAGATCAAGCAAGGATTATTACTTCACGACCAAAATACTCCGTGAAATGAAACCGATGATAACTAATTTCAGAACGGATGAAAACCAGAAGGCCATGGACAGCCTTATGAAAAATTTTGAAGAAGCTACTCTTGAACATTATGGAACAAATTATGATACTTCAGCCATGAAATACTACAATCTTAAGCTGGAAATTATCAAACTTCTTGAAAGCGTCTGTAATCTCTATCTTGAAAGGACTAAAGAAATTTTAACAGCTACCGCTCTTGATAATAATGTTATCGAGATTTTTATAACATACGATAAAAACAGCGGATATGCTTCTTATTTTAACAAACCATTTGACCCGCTTAAAGATGTAAAGCCCTATGATGAAAAATTTACAGCCAAAGATTATCATTTTTTCTTTGACTCACAAAAAGTTGAAAGTTATCTCCGAAACGGGCATTTTAACTACAGCGAGGCCAAAAGATTTTTCAACGATCCTGAAGTTGCATTTATAAAAAGCCGTAAGAAAATTAAGCCCGACCAGTTAAATTATATAATAGAAAGATATATAAATACAATTCAAGCCTGCCGTACAGCAAAACAATTAGCTCTTGAGATATATAAGATAAAAAATGAGTTTAATACGGGTGCCATACAGAATAAATACGATCTGCGTAAAGATCAGATAACACCAATATTTGATGATCGAATTCCTGAAAAATTTAAAGTAGATGCCATTGATAACATAAAGATGCTTTACCCTGTAGAACTTGAAAGAAGAAAGAAAACAGCAGCATTAAATAATAAATAAATTTTTAAAAAACTATATAACAAAAAAACTTCAGCATATGCTGAAGTTTTTTATTTTCTATAGGTGTAAATTATTTCTTTTCTTTTACTTTTTTTGCTTTTTCATCTTTTTTATCTGCTTTAACCACTTCAACTTTTGAAGCTCTATCAACAAGTTCAACTATGGCCATTTCAGCAGCGTCTCCCTGTCTTACGCCAAGAAGATACATTCTTGTATAACCGCCCTTACGGTCTTTAAATCTTAAAGCAATATCATCAAAAAGTTTAGCTACAATATCTCTATTTCTGATAACTTTAAGTACTTCACGTTTATTATGAAGCTTCTTCCCTTCTTCAGTTTCAGGTATTTCAATATTATGCTTAGCTCTGGTAATAAGTTTTTCAGAAATCTTTTTTAACTCTTTACCTTTCTGCTTAGTTGTTACTATTCTTTCATGCTCGAATAATGAAGTAACCATATTTTCAAACATAGCTTTTCTATGCGAATGAGTTCTTCCAAGTTGTTTTACTTTATTTTTGTGTCTCATTTATAAACCTCATTCAATCCTTTAATCCAAGACTTAGATGGTAAGCCTCGAGTTTAGTCTTTATTTCTTTAAGCACTATATCACTATTATGCTTAGATTTTCGAACTTCATCCTCTGTTCTTTTAACAAGCTCTTCGAGTGTAGAAATATCAAGGCTTTTTAAAGTATTATATGCTCTAACTGAAAATTCAATATCATCAATAGATTTTGATAGAAGAACTTTCATCTTTTCAATTCCTTCATCAACTACTTCGACTTCCTCTTCCTGCTCTTCTTCAAAATTGATAAAAATCGACATATGATCTTTAACAATCTTTGCAGCCTGGGCAAGTGCATCATCGGGCTTAATTGAACCGTCAGTCCATATTTCAAGAATGAGTTTGTCATAGTCAGTTCTCTGAGAAACACGTGTATCTTCAACCTTAACATTTACTTTCTGTACGGGAGAAAAGATTGAATCTATTGAAATAACTCCAACAGTCTCTGTGTTTAATTTGTTAACCTCAGAAGGAACATAACCTCTCCCTCTTTCGATCTGAACTTCCATATCTATTTTAGCAGAATCATTCAAAGTTGCAATTTTGAGATCTTTATTCATAACTTCAATATCAGGATCGACATCAAAATCAGAACCCTTCAACTCTCCTGATCCATCTTTAACTATATGTAGTACTTTAGATATCTCACCATCATACTTAAATCTGAGTTTTTTCAGATTTAAAATGATACGTGTCACATCTTCATACACGCCAGTAATTGTAGAAAATTCGTGTGGGACACCTTCAATTTTTATTGCAGTGATGGCCGCACCTTCAATTGATGAAAGCAGTACTCTTCTAAGTGAATTTCCAACAGTCAAACCATAACCTTTTTCAAAAGGCTCAGCTATAAACCTGCCATAATTAGGTTGTAAATCATCATGTTCAAATGATATTTTACCAGGTCTTTTAAAGCCCTTAAGAAGATTTTTTTGGGCCATTTTCCCCTCCAACAAAATAATAAATAAACAGCTCTATCGAATAACGAAAAACTACTTATTTTGAGTAAAGTTCTATTACAAGCTGCTCGTTAAAAGCATCTTTTATATCTTCTCTTTTCGGCATTCTGATAATTTTAGCTACTCTGTTTTCATAATCAACATCAACCCACTCCGGCTTTGAATCAATCGCCTTTGAAAGTTTTATCGCATCTTCAAGAATTAAATTAGTTTTGAAATATTCTCTCATTTCAATTTTATTTCCTTCTCTTACAATAAATGAAGGGATGTCAACAACTCTGTCATTTACCTGTACATGCTGATGCTGGATCAACTGACGAGCCTGTGATCTTGATGTAGCAAATCCAAGTCTATATATTACATTATCAAGTCTTCTTTCCAGAAGTGAGAGCATATTCTCACCGGTAACGCCTTTCATCTTATTCGCATTTTCGAAATTAATTCTAAACTGCTTTTCCAGAAGACCATATGTTCTTTTGATTTTCTGTTTTTCTCTCAACTGAACAGCATAATCAGACATTTTCGCTCTTCTTTTTCTCGGTGGGCCTGGAGGATATTTTTTACTCCCTTTAACAGGACATTTGTCAGTTAAACATCTCTGTCCTTTTAACATCAAAGGAGTCATCTCTCTTCTACACAATTTACATTTTGGACCTGTATACTTAGCCATATTGAAAACTCTCCGTTACACTCTTCTTCTTTTCTTTGGTCTGCATCCATTGTGGGGCACTGGAGTTATATCTTTAATTTTTGAAATATTCAATCCGCTCTGAAATAGAGATCTCACAGCAGCTTCTCTGCCTATTCCGGGACCTTTAACATAAACTTCTATTGACTGCAATCCGGCATTTTCCATGGCATTTTCAGCAGCTGTTTTAGCAGCCATCTGTGCAGCAAAAGGAGTAGATTTCCGTGAACCCTTGAAACCTTCTCCACCTGAAGTCGCCCAGGAAATAACATTCCCCTGCATATCTGTAAGAGTAACAATAGTATTATTATATGTCGCTTGGATAAATGCTTTCCCGACAGGAATATTTTTCTTTTCTTTTTTAGTTTTTGTCTTCTTCTGTTTCACTTCAGATACCTCTTATTTCTTTTTCTTGCTGCCGACAGATACTCTGCGATTTCCTTTTCGCGTTCTGGCATTATTTTTTGTGTTCTGCCCTCTTACCGGCAATCCTCTTCTATGCCTGATTCCTCTGTAGCATCCTATATCCATAAGCCTTTTTATGTTCATAGCAACCTCAGTTCTGAGATCACCTTCAACTTTTATTTTCTGGTCAATGAATTTTCTAATACTTGCAATTTCATCATCTGTCAGTTCTTTAATCCGTGTATCCGGATTGATACCTGCTTCAACAACAATTTTATGAGCTGTACTTGGCCCTATTCCATATATATAGGTTAATCCAACTTCTATTCTTTTATCACTTGGTAAATCTACACCTGCTATCCTTGCCATAAAGTCCTCTTAAATAAGATTAATGTTTTTTTACGGTTCTAACTTTTTGTCTCTGCTTATGCCTGGGGTTTACACATATTACCCGGACAACTCCGTGACGTTTAATAACTTTGCATTCACTGCAAACTTTTTTTACTGATACTTTAACTTTCATAAATATTACTCCTCATCGAACAAAAAGCCATTTACTGTTGACATTATTTTTATGTCAACTTTATTCTGATTGTTTCCGTTATTTTGATCTGTAAGTGATTCTACCGCGATTTAGATCATACGGTGATAGTTCAACTGTTACTTTATCACCAGTAAGTATTTTGATATAATGCATTCTCATCTTACCTGAGATGTGTGCTAAAACTACATGACCATTATTTAATTTTACTCTGAACATAGCGTTCGGAAGCGGCTCTGTAACTACCCCTTCAACCTCTATTGGTTCTTCTTTAGCCATAAACTCTCTCTAAAAAATTTATTAAAATCTTCCCTGAATCTTCTTCTTGCTTCCAAGGAAACCATCATAATGACGCATCAATAACTGTGACTCAATCTGCTTCAATGTATCAAGGGCAACACCGACTATAATGAGAAGTGATGTTCCGCCAAACAGATAAGCCATATCCTGCGGAACCTGTTCCGGCCAGATGCGTATTATAAAATCAGGAATTATTGCAATTAGAGCAAGAAAAATTGAACCTGAAAGAGTAAGTCTGTTAAGTATCCCCATCAGGTGATCGGATGTATTTTTTCCTGGCCTGATCCCCGGGATGAAACCGCCGTATTTTTTTAAATTATCTGCAATTTCAACAGGATTGAAACGTAACTGTGTATAAAAGAAACAGAAAAATATAACTAAAGCCGTATAAAGAATTATATATGGAATCTGACCCGGATTCAGCCAGAACTGTACTTTATTAAGATAAGGATTACTGCTGACACCTATCATCCTTACCATTTGAGAAGGAAAAACTATAATAGCTGATGCAAAAATAATAGGAATTACGCCGGCAGCATTTACCTTCAAAGGAATGAACTGCGAAGACTTACCTACGGAAGAGGTTCCCGCACCTCTTTTACCATACTGAACAGGAATTCGTCTCATACCAAGTGTTAAAAGAATACACGCAGCTACGACAGCAAAGAATAGTCCTAGAAGAATAAATCCGACAATCGGTTCTCCGGTATCTGCAATTTTTTTGCCGGTTGCCAGAAGTGACTGAGGAAGACGGACAACAATACCCGCCATAATTATAAGAGAAATACCGTTTCCGATACCTCTTTCAGTAATCATTTCTCCCATCCACATAAGAACCATAGTTCCGGTTACAATTGCTATTACTGAAGTTATAATAAAACCGACACCGCCATCACTGGCAACCACTGAAGCACCATCAGAAGTTCTCATTGACTTCATCCAGAATGTCAATCCTAAACCCTGAATCGTACAAAGAAAAACAGTACCATATTTAGTTATCTGACTTAACTTTTTCTGCCCCTCTGCACCCTCTTTTGCAAGCTCTGCCAGGTATGGGAAAACTACTTTTAGAAGGTCAACAATAATGGAAGATGAAATATATGGCATTATACCAAGTGCAAAGATGGTAAATCGCTTTAAAGCACCGCCCGCAAACAAGTCAAAAAAATCGAGAACTCCGGCGCTTTCTGCTTCAACAAAATAGTTCTTTAACGCTTCAACATTAATACCGGGAATTGGAATATGAGCCCCAATTCTATATACAATCAAAACAAAAATAGTAAAAAATATTCTATTACGCAAATCCGGTATTTTAAATATATTAGCTACTGCACTTGACATTAATTTACCCTAACGTTAATTTACTTTAGTTTTTTCTGATGACAGGCTCTCCGCCTGCACTCCGGATCTTCTCGGATGCACTTGAAGAAAATGAATCGGCAATAACTTTTACTGACTTTTTAAATTCGCCATTTCCAAGTATCTTGATCAGTTTAGAAGTGTCCTCAATCAAACCTTTCTTGAAAAGAAGTTCAGGATTAATTTCACTTGCATCGAGTTTATCAATTTGCTCAATATTTACTATCTGATAAAATTTCTTGAATACAGTATTATTGAATCCCCTTTTAGGAATCCTTCTCTGAAGAGGCATCTGACCACCTTCAAATCCAGGCTTATGAGTACTTCCGGATCTGGCCATCTGACCTTTATGTCCTCTTCCGCAAGTCTTACCGCCACCTGCTGAAGGTCCGGTACCGACTCTTTTTCTTTTTTTAATTGATTCTGGTTTTCTGATAGTATATTGTTCCATTACTGTATCTCTCTATAATTATGAAATTATTTCTTTAACTTCTACAAGATGATTTACCTTCATGATCATACCTCTGATAACCGGATTGTCATCATGCTCTCTTGCTGAATTCATCTTTCTTAAACCTAATGCAACCAGAGTCGCTCTCTGATTAGGTTTAGTACATATACTGCTTCTAATCTTTTTTACTAATAATTTCTTAGCCATAGTATTACTCCCAAAGTTTCGAGATTGGAATCTCTCTGATTGCGGCTGCCTCTTTTAAACTTCTTAACTGTAAAAGCCCGTCTAATGTGGCCTTAACTACATTTATAGGATTTCTTGATCCCTGTGCCTTAGTCAGGATGTCTGATATTCCAGCCTTTTCAATTACAGCTCTTACTGAAGCACCTGCAATAATTCCTGTACCCGGAGAAGCAGGCTTAAGAATTACCTTTGCAGACTTAAACTGCCCGATTACTTCATGCGGAATTGTATTTTTATTTAAATTAACTTTATATAAATTCTTTTTTGCATCTTCTTTACTTTTGTCAATAGCATCAGGCACATCATTGGCTTTTCCAAAACCGACTCCCACATGACCATCACCATCGCCTATAACAGACAATGCGCTGAATGAAAATCTTCTACCACCTTTTACCACTTTTGCAACTCTGTTTATAACTACAACTTTATCAGAGATCTCTACTCCATCGACTTTGCTTCTTTTTCTTTTAATCTTCATATTAAACTCCTAGAACTCTAGCCCATTTTCACGAGCTGCATCAGCAAAAGCTTTAATTTTTCCGTGATATAGATAACCATTTCTATCAAAATGTACTTTCTTTATACCTTTTGCTACAGCTTTCTCTGCAATAAGCTTTCCTAATGACTTAGCAGCTTCTATATTTCCACTATTCTTCATTTCAGGAAAATCCTGTGAAAGTGAAGAAGATGAAACGAGAGTATGACCTTTTGAATCGTCAATTATCTGTGCAAAAAAATTCTTGTTACTTCTTGATATACAGAGTCTGAATAATTCAGTATTCTTTCTAACTTTCTTTTTGACTCTTATTCTTCTTCTTGAAAATCTTTTCTTTTTTAAAGCCAACTTATCCATTATTTCTTACCTGTTTTTCCTGCTTTTTTCCTGACATTTTCATTTTTATATCGAATGCCTTTCCCTTTATACGGTTCAGGTGGACGTAGTTTTCTAATGTTAGCAGCTACCTGACCGACAAGCTCTTTGTTAAATCCTTTAACTTTAAACTTGGTAGGTTCAGTAACTTCAAGAGTTATTCCTGCCGGGGCCTTAAATATAATATGATGAGAATAACCGAGCTGAAACTGGATATCTGCGCCCTGCTGTATCGCTCTATACCCGACTCCGATTATCTCAAGTTCCTTAACAAACCCTGTGGATACGCCAACTACCATATTGTTTATCAGAGTTCTGAAAAGACCATGATAGGCTCTTAACTGCTTATTATTATCATCAGCAATCATTACATTGAGAACATTAGCCTCTTTAGAAACATTTACACCATTCAATAAATTTAAACTGTCCTCGCCAAGAGGACCTTTTACATTTACATTAGAATCAGCTATATTTACTGTTACAGTTCCAGGTATTTCAACTGGTAATTTTCCTATTCTAGACATATCTATACACTCTTTCCACTATGAAATTTCACAAATTACTTCGCCACCGACATTAAGCTTCTGCGCAGCTTTGTTTGTAATCACACCTTTTGGTGTTGATAAAATTCTTATTCCAATATTGTTAAAAACCGGCTTCAACTCTTCAGCTTTTGTATAGACTCTTCTTCCAGGTTTACTAATTCTAACAATGTTTAATAATGCAGACTGATTCTGATCACTATATTTCAGGTAAACCCTTAATACTTTCTGCTTATTATCTTCAATAATTTTATAATTCTTTATAAAACCTTCATCTTTCAATATCTTAGCTATAGCTACTTTTATTTTTGATGAAGGAATATCTACTTTCAAATGCTCTGCCTTGACTGCATTCCTTACTCGAGTTAGCATATCTGCAATTGGATCACTAGTAGCACTCATGTTTCAACCACTCTCCACTTTTATTTTCTACCATGACGATTTCGTTACACCAGGGATTTCACCCACACTGGCCAGTTTTCTAAAACAGATTCTGCACATATCAAATCTTCTCAGATAACCTCTGGGTCTACCGCATATTGCACATCTATTATAATTACGCACTTTAAATTTTCCGCCCATTTTATGCTTGGCGATCATACTTGCTTTTGCCATATCAATTACCCCTGTTCTCTAAACGGCATTCTGAATTCTTTCAAAAGTGCAAATGCTTCCTCTTTTGATTTTGCAGTTGTTACTATTGTAACATTTATACCATGAATTTTCTCAGTTTTATCAAAGTTTATTTCCGGGAAAATAATCTGTTCCATTATTGAAAAATTATAATTACCGTTTGTATCAAATGATTTCGGAGATAAACCTTTAAAGTCTCTAACTCGCGGAAGAGCTATGTTAATCAGCCTGTCAAAAAATTCGTACATCATAATGCCGCGAAGTGTTACTCTGCATCCTACATCATATCCTTCACGAATTTTAAAGTTTGCAATTGATTTACGTGCTACAGTTTTTACTGCCTTCTGCCCGGAAATCATTGAAAGCTCTTCAATTACTGAATTAAGATAGTTTGTATTAGAATGAGCATCACCCATTCCAACATTAAGTACTATTTTTTCCAGTTTCGGTACCTGCATGATAGTTTTGTATTTAAAACTTTCCATGAGATTCTTTTTATACTTTGTATTGTATTCGTCTCTTAATCTTACTTGCATGGTCAATACCCTTATTTATCTATGCTTTTTGAGCATGATTTGCAAATCCTGGTTTTGGATTTATCTGTTATCTCTATTCCGATTCTGGTTCCTTTTTTACATTTGTCACAAAAATACATGACATTTGAAATATGAATTGGGAATTCTAAAGTAATCATTCGTCCCTGAGGATTTTCCTGTGAAGGTTTAAGATATTTATTTCTTTTGTTAACACCTTCAACGATAATTCTTCCCTTAGTTCTATCTACTTTTAGAACTTTCCCTCTTTTGCCTCTATTAGAACCACTGTTAACAACTACGCTATCATTGATTTTTAATTTTGTTTTTACACAATCACTTACACTATTCATCTCAAACCTCTTTATAAAACTTCAGGAGCAAGTGATACAATTTTAAGAAAATTCTTATCACGCAACTCTCTTGCTACAGGTCCAAATATCCTTGAACCCTTAGGCTCACCTTTTGCATCAATTATAGCCACTGCATTATCATCAAATTTAATATAAGATCCATCTTTTCTTCTAACCGCTTTTTTAGTTCTTACAACAACAGCCTTTAAAACTGACTTGCTGTGAACCTTTTTACCAGTTGAATCTTTTAAACCATATGATGGTTGTGAGTCCTGGACTGCAACAACTATTATATCACCGACAGAGGCATATCGTCTTTTTGATCCGCCTAAAACTTTGATACACATGACTTTTTTTACACCACTGTTATCCGCTACTTCAAGAACTGTCTGCACCTGTATCATGACAAACCCCTATTTCACTTTCTCTATTATTTCAATCAATCTATATCTTTTTTCTTTTGATAAAGGTCTTGATTCTTCAATTTTTACTAAATCGCCGATTGAACATTCATTTTTCTCATCATGTCCTTTCAGTTTCTTAGTTCTTCTTACAGATTTTTTATATAGCGGATGCATAACAAGATCTTCAATTTCAACCACTATTGTTTTATCCATTTTATTACTTACTACTTTTCCAACCAATTGTTTCCGTGTTGCTTTCATTTAAATAATCTCCGGTTTCTTTTTTACCCTCGTGATTTACGAATTCCTAAATCATATTCCTGTTTAAGGGTTAAAATTCTGGCTATATGTCGTTTTAATCCTTTAATCTTCTTTGGATTATCAACTTTACTTGTAACTGATTTAAATCTTTCCTTACGAAGTTCAATTTTAGTATCCGTAAGGCTTTTATTTAGTTCAGTCATTGTCAATTCTTCAATTTTTCCTTTCATTCCATTGCCTCTAGCTCTAACTAATACTTTAGCCTAATTTTTCAACTTGTACAATTTTTGTTTTTAATGGAAGCTTATGAGAAGCACTTTCAAGAGCTTTTCTTGCCATCTCTTCATCGACTCCGGCAATTTCGAAAAGAATTCTGCCCGGTTTAACCCGTGCAACAAATCCCTCAGGATTACCTTTTCCTTTACCCATTCTCGTTTCAGCTGCTTTTTTTGTAAAGGGAAAATCTGGAAAAATTCGAATCCAGAGCTTTCCGCCCCTTTTTACTTTTCTATTTATTGCAACCCTCGCAGCCTCAATCTGTCGGCTTGTGATTTTTGCAGATTCAAGCGCTTTTAAGCCATACTCTCCGAATGAAACAGTTGCCCCTTTCTGAGCAAGACCGCCCATTCGGCCGCGCATAACCTTTCTGTATTTTACTCTTTTTGGCATTAACATAGCAATTCACCTTATCCGTCGAACTTTATCGGGTTTTTCTTTTTACAGAATATTTATCTTCTTCATCTTCCTGATCTTTGGTTAAAACATCACCATTGTACAGCCAAACCTTAATACCGATTAAACCAAATGAAGTAAGGGCCTCTGCTGTACCATAGTCAATATCCGCCCTTAAAGTATGAAGTGGAATTCTCCCTTCTTTAAAAGACTCTGTTCTGGCCATTTCAGCGTTATTTAGACGTCCTGAAACCATAACTTTGATTCCAAGAGCTCCGCTTCTCATTGCATTAGTAATAGCCTGTTTAACAGCCCTTCTATAAGGGAATCTTGCTTCTATCTGAGATGCAATCTGCTCGGCAATTAATTTGGAATTTTTCTCAGGTTTTTTTACTTCAACTATATTTATATATACCGTTTTTGAAGCAAGTTTCTGTAGCTGATTTTTAAGATCTTCTATATCAGCACCCTTCTTTCCAATTAAAACTCCGGGACGTGCAGCATTTATATTTACATTAACTCTATCAGGAAATCTTTCAATAGTAACTTTTGCTATTCCCGCATTTTTCTTTTCTTTTGACACAAATTTCTTAATTCTGATATCTTCGTGCAGGTTAACAGCATACTGTTTTTTCTCATCATACCAAACAGAATCCCATGTTCGGTTTATTCCTAACCTGATACCTATTGGATTTACCTTCTGACCCATTGTTTTATTCCTTTACCTATCTATTAATTTTCATCAGATAATATAATTGTGACACTGCTGGTTCTTTTTCTGATTCTACCCGCACGACCTCTGGCTCTTGCCTGAAATCTTTTCATCGTAGGCCCTTCATCGACAGCAACTTTTTTTATAAATAAAGCTTCATCAATTATATCCGGATTCAGATATTTTGCATTTGCCCCTGCAGAACTGAGTGTTTTGAGTACAATTTTTGCCCCTTTGTGCGGCATATGCTTCAGAACATCAATAGCTTCAGGTAATGAAAACCCTTTTATTTCATTGGTTACAAGACGCACTTTTGATGCGGAAATTCTATTATTACTTGATTTAGCAGATGATTCCATAATTAATCCTCTTTACCTTTTCTTCTTAGCCAGTTTATCATCTTTACTTGTATGGCCTCTATATGTCCTGGTCGGAGAAAACTCACCAAGTTTGTGTCCTATCATATTTTCTGAAACATAGACAGGAATAAATATCTTGCCATTATGAACCATCAGCGTATGGCCAATCATATCCGGAAATATAGTAGATCGTCTTGACCATGTTTTAACAGCTTTTTTAGAATTAGTAGAGTTCATCTCTTCTATCTTCTTAAATAACTTAGAATCTACATATGGTCCCTTTTTAATTGATCTTCCCATACTAAGCCTTCCTTCTCTTAATTATATAGTTATCACTGTATTTATGTCTTTTTCTGGTTTTATATCCCTTTGAAGGTACACCTGTAGGTGATACAGGATGACGTCCACCTGAAGACTTACCTTCTCCTCCACCAAGCGGGTGGTCAACGGGATTCATCGCTACACCTCTGACTTTTGGTCTCTTATTGAGCCATCTTGATCTTCCGGCCTTACCAATTGTCTGATTTATATAATCTTTGTTCCCTACAGAACCTATAGTTGAGTAACACTCTTTATGAATCTTTCTTATCTCACCTGACGGGAGCTTAACAAGACAGTAATCACCTTCTTTAGCGGCAAGAACAGCTGTGGTTCCTGCAGATCTTACAAGCTGACCACCCTTACCTTTGTGAAGCTCAATATTATATATATTTGCACCAAGCGGAATATTTTTCAGAGGAAGAGCATTTCCAACTTTGATTTCCACAGACTCACCGGATTCGACTTTATCGCCTACTTTCAGGGTTTCAGGAGCGATTATATATCTTTTCTCGCCATCTACATAGAATATTAAAGCAATATTTGCCGATCTGTTCGGATCGTATTCTACCGACGCAACCTTTCCAGGTATACCGAATTTGTTTCTTTTAAAGTCTATGAGACGGAGTTTACGCTTATGACCGCCCCCTCTTCTTCTCATAGTGATCTGGCCTTTATGACCTCTTCCTGAATCGCCTGTCTTACCCTTAGTTAAAGGTTTATATGGCTTGTCTTCAGTAATTTCACTTTTATCAAGTACTGTTTTATACCTTAAACTAGGTGTTATTGGTCTGAATTTTTTAATTGGCATTTTCTTTATCCTTTACGTGACAATACTTAATCACTGACCTTCAAATATTTCTATTTTGTCACCGGCACTCAGCGTAACTATCGCTTTTTTCCAGGCTGCTCTTTTACCGACTCTGAATCTTAGTCTTCTATTCTTTCCCCTGACATTCAAAATGTTTACTTTTTCAGGAGTTACATTGAACAAATCTTTTAATGCCTTTTTTACTGTCAGTTTGTTTGCATCTCTGGCTACCTGAAACACATATTTGTGCTGTTCCATTAACTCAGTTGTCTTTTCTGAAATAATAGGCCTTATAATTATATCATTGGAATTCATTTTACTTCACCTTAGCATATTTTTCATTTATCTGACTGAGAGCACTTTCGGTAAAAATAATTTCCTTTGAATAAAATATATCTCTACCAGACATTCTGCTTACATGATTATATTTAAACCATGGTATGTTTTTAATAGCTCTTTTCAGTAATGAATCTTCCGCATCAGGATTTCCTGAAACAAGAATCCCTTTTGTTATTGATAATGCATTACCAATTTTTGCTATATTCTTTGTTTTACCATCAGCAACTTTAAAATCTTCAACTACCTTCACAGCGCCTTCTTTTGCTTTCTGAGAAAATATTGAAATAAAAGCAGCACGCTTTATCTTTTTAGGGAGTGTTATTGTATAATCCCTTGGCGCACGCGGGAAAATCATTCCACCACCTCTCCATATTGGAGATCTTGATGTACCTGCTCTTGCTCTACCTGTCCCCTTCTGTCTCCATGGCTTTGCTCCGCCACCTCTAACATCAGATCTTCCCTTTGAGCAATGAGTCCCCTGCCTCATATTGGCATTGGCAGCTTTAATATATTCATATATTAAAACGTCATTGACTTCTGTAGAGAAAATTTCATCAGAAAGTTCCACCTGACCTACTACTTTCCCATCGATTGAATATTTATCAACTTTCATAATAATTCACCTAATTCGCAATTGTTACTTTAATTAGCGTATCTTTTCTACCTGGAATTGCTCCTGAAATAAGAACAATGTTTTTATCTTCAAGAATTTTAACAATTTTAAGATTCTTTACTGTAACTGTTTTATTTCCATGACGACCAGGCATCTTTTTACCCTTCCAGACTTCTGCCGGATATGTGTGTGCACCAATTGAACCTGGTGAACGATGGAAATGAGATCCGTGAGTTATTCTACCACCACCGAAACCGTATCGCTTGATAACCCCGGTAAAACCGTGACCTTTAGAAATACCGGTTACTTCAACTGTATCATTTTCCTGAAAAATAGTACATTTGATTTCACTTCCGACTTCAAGAGAATCATCAAAGTTTTCTACTTCCCCAAAATGTCTCTTTGGAGCTATATTTTTCTTCTTAAGATCCGCAGCAATAGGTTTTGTAAGCCTACTCTCTTTCTGATCAACAAATCCCAGCTTTAATGCTGAATAACCATCATTTTCAACAGTTTTTTTCTGAACTACAACGCATGGAGTTAACTCACATGCAGTAACAGGAATAACTGTACCATCTTCTTTTATAAACTGAGTCATGCCTATTTTTTTACCGAATAGTGCCTTTTTCATCACCTTAACCTATCTATCGAAATAAATTCTTTTATTTACTGTAACGGAAAGTTTTTTACGCTTATTCCCGAAGCAGAAATGTACTACTTATAATTATCAACTTTAATTAAGACTTAATATCTACGGATACACCCGCTGGAAGTTCAAGCTTCATCAATGCTTCAACCGTATCTGAGTTCGGATCAATAATATCAATCAATCTTTTATGAGTTCTGATTTCAAACTGTTCTCGTGCCTTTTTATTAACATGCGGAGACCGGAGTACACAAAACTTTTCAATTTTTGTCGGTAGTGGAATTGGCCCCGAAATTTTTGCACCGCTTCTATTTGTAGTAGTAACAATTTTTTCTGCTGACTGATCCAGGAGTTTTGCATCATACGACCTTAGCTTTACTCTTATACGCTGCCCTGCTAACTTTCCCACTTTTTTCACCCTGTACATTTATAGATAATAATCGCCAGGCGGTTAAGCCTGACGATTATATTGCTTTAAAACTAAATATTATTATGCTAGAACCTTAACAACAACACCAGCTCCAACTGTTCTTCCACCTTCACGAATTGCGAATCTTAGTTCTTCTTCCATTGCCACCGGAGTAATAAGATCAACTGTCACATCGATGTCATCACCAGGCATAACCATCTCAACTCCCTCTGGAAGCTGAATTGTTCCTGTTACGTCAGTTGTTCTGAAATAGAACTGAGGACGATAATTTCCGAAGAAAGGAGTATGTCTTCCACCCTCTTCTTTCTTAAGAACATATATTCTTCCTGAAAATTTTGTATGCGGTTTGATTGAGCCCGGCTTAGCAAGAACCTGTCCTCTTTCAACATCTTCCTTTGCCACACCTCTAAGAAGACAACCAACATTATCTCCGGCAAATCCTTCATCGAGAAGTTTTCTGAACATCTCAACACCGGTACAAACAGATTTTTTTGTCTCAACAAAACCTATGATTTCAACTTCATCACCAGTTCTAACGATTCCTCTTTCAATTCTTCCTGTTACAACTGTACCACGACCGGTGATTGAAAAAACGTCTTCTATAGGCATAAGGAAAGGCTTATCTTTCGCTCTTACAGGCTCAGCAACATAATTGTCAAGAGCTTCTCCAAGCTTTATAACAGACTGGAACCACTCGTCATCTTTATTTCCTGCTTCAGCAGCTTCAAGAGCTTTAAGAGCAGAACCTGGTATTACAGGAACATCATCACCTGGAAAATCATTTTTAGAAAGAAGCTCTCTGATTTCCATTTCAACAAGTTCAACCATCTCCCCTCTATCAGAAGGATCCAGCATATCAACTTTATTTAAAAATACTATTATCTGAGGAACGTTAACCTGGTGCGCAAGAAGAACGTGTTCTCTTGTCTGAGGCATTGCTCCATCTGTCGCAGCAACTACAAGGATCGCCGAATCCATCTGCGCAGCACCTGTAATCATGTTCTTTATGTAATCCGCGTGACCAGGACAGTCAACGTGCGCATAATGTCTCTTAACTGTCTCGTACTCCTGGTGGGAAGTAGCTATTGTGATACCACGCTGTCTTTCCTCAGGTGCATTATCTATCTGGTCAAAGTTTACCGGTTTACCAAATCCATATGCGAGGTGAAATACTTTTGTTATAGCAGCTGTCAAAGTAGTTTTACCATGGTCAATATGACCTATTGTTCCAACGTTAACGTGTGTCTTGTTCCTTTCAAATTTCTGTTTAGCCATTAGAGGTCTCCTTACTAATTTTTAAATTTTAACTCATAATTACTTTTGATTATATTATAAATCACGCAATATGAAGAATTGCATTGCATAGACATAGTAAATCTGCTAACGTATGAATAACAAGTATTTGAAATAAAAAAAAACTCGTTATTCTGTCAAGTAAATTTACCAATTTTAAACATTATTTCAAATAAATAACGTTTTAACAGATATATTCCCCAAAAATGCAATTTTCCGCTTCAAAACAGAAAATTTCACATGAATGTCACTGTCTAAAACAAAAGAAATTTTGTAAAACAAAAAATATGAATTAATTAAATTAATCTTTATTTCGATGAAAAATTATGAAATCTCTCAAAGTACGGGCGAATGATTATTCGCCCCGACAATAAAAGATTTATTAAACTTATTACACCAATCCGCTCATTTTCCCCAAAATTCTATTCATTACAGATTCAGGGACAAGGTCATAATGCGAATACTGAAGCGTGTGGGTCGCTCTCCCCTGACTCATGGACCTAACTGCTGTTGCATAACCGAAAGCTTCAGATAAAGGTATTAAAGCATCTACAACCTTAAGATTCCCTTTAAAGTCGATATTCTCTATTTTACCTCTTCTGGAGTTAAGGTCGTTAATAATCTCTCCGGTATAATCCTCAGGCGATACTATTTCAAGCTTCATAACCGGTTCCATGAGAAATGGCCTGGCTTCTCTTACCCCGTCCTTTAAAGCCATATTTGCGGCAATTCTATAGGCAAGTTCTGTAGACTTTAATTCGTTGAATTCGGCCTTTATCAAAGTAACAGTTATGTCCTCCATTTTATATCCGGCAATAACGCCCCCCATCATGGAATCATTTAAACCTGCCTCTATACTTTTAATGAAAACTTCAGGTATTGCATCTGGAGAAAGATTATTTTTAAATATAAAACCTTTTCCTGATTCTGAGGGTTCTATTATTATTTTAACGTGACCGAAATTATCCTTTCCTCCAATCTGTTTATCATAGACATGCTCTGATGTAGCTGTTGAAGTGATGGTCTCTTTATATGTAACCTGAGGTTTGCCCACATTGGCCGGAATGTTAAATTCACGCAGAAGCCTGTCAACGATAATGTCAAGATGGAGCTCCCCCATCCCTGAAATAAGAAGCTGACCGGTATCCTCATTAATACTTGATCTGAAAGTCGGATCCTCCTCTACCAGCCTCGAAAGAGCAAGGTTCAGCTTATCCTGGTCTGCTTTTGATTTAAGCTCAATAGCAATCGATATTACCGGTTCAGGGAAAATCATCTTTTCCAGCAGTACCGGGTGATCCAGCGATGTAACAGTATCGCCGGTTCTTACGCTCTTCAGGCCGACCGCAGCAATTATATCACCGGTGCAGACATCATCAATCTCTTCTCTATGATTAGCGTGCATTCTGAGGAATTTTCCTATTCTTTCTTTCTTCCCGACGAAAACATTCAATACCTGATCTCCCGATTTAAAAGTACCGGAGTAAACTCTCATATACGACAATTTACCCACATGCGGATCAGTCATAATTTTAAAAACAAGTGCGCAGAACGGCTCTTTATCATCAACATCACGTACTATTATTTTATCATGATCATTAACATCATGACCTTCAACCGGAGGCTTATCCTTGGGTGAAGGGAGATAATCGACAATAGCATCCAGGAGAGGCTGTATACCCTTATTTTTTAATGCAGCACCGCAGAATACAGGATAGAGTTTAGCATTAACTGTGGCACTTCGTATCGCTTTTTTTATATCCTCTTCCTGCGGTGAAACACCTTCGAGAAATTTTTCCATTATAGATTCGTCACAATCAGCGAGCTTTTCTATCATATGTTCGCGTGCGATTTCAGCTATATCTTTAAGTTCATCGCTGATTTCGGCAATTCTATAATCTTTACCGCTTGGATCATCCCATATCAGCATCTTCATTATAACAAGATCAACAACGCCTATAAAAGAGCTTTCTGATCCGATTGGTATCTGCAGCGGAAGCGGTTCAGCATTGAGCTTTTCCCTGATCATCCTTATACACATATCATAATCTGCGCCTATACGGTCCAGTTTGTTGACAAAACAGATTCTTGGTACATGATACCTGTCCGCCTGACGCCAGACGGTTTCAGATTGAGGTTCAACTCCGGCGACACCATCGAATACGGCTATTGCGGAATCGAGTACTCGAAGGCTTCTTTCAACTTCCATTGTAAAATCCACGTGACCGGGAGTATCTATTATATTTATGACTGTATTTTTCCACATACAGGATGTTGCGGCTGCAGTAATTGTTATACCACGCTCCTTCTCCTGCACCATCCAGTCCATTTCGGCAGTACCGTCATGAACCTCCCCCATCTTATGGGTTTTACCTGTATAAAAAAGCACCCGTTCTGTCAGGGTTGTTTTCCCGGCATCAATATGAGCCATTATACCGATATTTCTAGTTCTGTTTATTGGCAATTTTCTAGCCATAATATACCTGCGTTAAATATTTATCATTTAATTTCTCAACAGGGGGCAAATATTTTTGCTCCCCGTTGGCAAACCCTAAAAACACCAAATACCAGGCAATAACCTGGTATTTGTATAGCAAAAAAGAATTTTATTTAATTAGAACTTAAAGTGAGCAAAAGCTTTATTTGCATCTGCCATCTTATGAGTATCTTCTTTCTTTTTAACTGAAGCACCTGTGTTATTAAATGCATCCATAAGTTCACCTGCAAGACGCTGGAACATGGTTTTTTCTGATCTTTTTCTCGAATAGTTGATAATCCATCTTATTCCAAGAGCCTGTCTTCTCTCTGGTCTGATTTCAACCGGGACCTGATATGTTGCTCCACCAACTCTTCTTGATTTTACTTCAACCATTGGTTTCACATTTTCAAGAGCTTGAACGAAAACTTCTATGGGACTCTTCTGGGTTTTCTGCTCAATTATCTCCATAGACTTATAAAGAATTGTCTCGGAAATTCCCTTCTTGCCATCCATCATCATACAGTTTGCAAATTTTGATACCAATTTGCTTCCATATTTCGGATCAGGCAATACTTCTCTTTTTACTGGTCTTCTTCTACGCATTAAAATATCCTCTTAGTAATTCAATCTGATTATTTTTAAAAATTAAGCTTTAGGTCTCTTTGTACCATACTTTGAACGGCTCTTTCTTCTATCAGAAACACCCAATGAGTCCAATGTTCCTCTTATTATATGATATCTTACCCCTGGTAAATCTTTTACTCTACCACCTCTTATTAATACAGCAGAGTGTTCCTGAAGATTGTGACCTATACCAGGAATATAAGCTGTTACTTCTATACCGTTAGTAAGTCTTACCCTTGCGACTTTTCTAAGCGCAGAGTTCGGTTTTTTGGGAGTAAAAGTCATTACCCTTGTACATACACCTCTTTTTTGCGGGCACTGCTTTAACGCAGGAGATTTTGATTTTTTATTCTTCTGCTCTCTTCCATTCCTGATTAACTGATTAATTGTTGGCATCTCAACTCCTATAAATCCTTCTACAAATTTAGATATTAAATTTCTTAACAAAATTAGCTTATTAAATATTTCAAGTAATCCTTAATTTCGCCCTTCTTTTGTCAAGAAATTATTACATACTTACTTATTTTTCAATATTTTCGAAATCCAGAACTTCCGGTACCGGAGCAGAATGGAGCTCTTCAGCCTCTACTGCAACCGCCTCCTGAACGTTTCCATCAAGGTCACCGGGAATCTGCTGATAAACATCCATATTATCATAAATTCTTACCCCGGTTCCAGCAGGAATAAGATGTCCGATGATTACATTTTCCTTCAGACCTCTCAAATGATCCACTTTACCCTTTATTGCAGCATCAGTAAGAACTCTTGTTGTCTCCTGAAATGATGCTGCAGAGATAAATGATTCAGTATTCAGAGCAGCTTTTGTTATACCCATAAGTACCGGTATTGCTGTTGAAGCTTTCCCCCCTTCGCGGAGAACTCTGTCATTCTCTTCGATAAAATCGAATTTATCAACTACCTGTTCAATAACAAAGTTTGAATCGCCCTGATCTGTTACTCTTACTTTACGAAGCATCTGTCTTACTATTACTTCTATATGCTTATCATTGATCGCAACACCCTGCAGACGGTAAACTTCGAGAATTTCGTTTACAAGGAACTTCTGAAGCTCTCTCGGTCCTTTGATTTTAAGAATTTCATGCGGATCTACGGGACCGTCATCAATTTTTTCACCCTTCGCCAGCCAGTCTTTATCCTGAACACGGAGGAATTTTGAAACAGGGATTGAGTATTCCTTCTGAGAACCATCCTCAGCAGTAATAATGATCTTTCTTTTATTTTTTGATGTGTCTCCTATTGTTACGGTTCCATCAATTGCTGTTAACGTCGCAGCATCTCTTGGAGTTCTTGCTTCGAAAAGTTCCGCAACTCTCGGGAGACCACCTGTAATATCTTTTGTTTTCTCGGCACTTCTCGGTATTTTTGCAAGAATTACACCGGCATTAACAACATCCCCTGTCTCAACCATAAGGTTTGCACCTTTAGGAAGCAGATATGTAGTCGGCTCAGTTCCGCTCCCATAAATATTTACACGGGGCTGAAGTTTTTCTGTTTTATATTCAACAATTACCCGTTTTTTATTATTTGTTACAGGGTCTATCTCTTCTATCAAACTCTTATTGAGTTCAACGTCTACATATTCAACTCTACCGGTTATTTCTGTAAGAATAGACTCAAACCAGGGATCAAAGGCTGCGATAATTTCATTGGCCTGATATGGTTTCATAACAGGTTCAAAAATTCCACTCTTCTTGTCAAATTCAAGCTCTGCAACAATCTCGGTACCAACATTGACAGGGATTGAATAAGGCTCCCCTATTATATAAGCTTTCTTTTTATCTATTTTTAGCATACCGGTGTTAGTTGCTCTATACTCCTCACCAGCTGGAGATTTCGCAAATACTTTACCTGCGTAAACTTTTTCACCATCTTCAAGAAGAAACTCGGATTTCGGTTTAAATTCCACTTCAGAAATAATTCTCTGAACTACAACATAACCTCTTCTTACGGTAATTATCTTCTCTTCTTCAGTTTTAATCATCTTGGAAGTAATGTTGTTAATGAAAATAGGATAACTGAACTTGATTTCACTCTCTTCAACTGAACGGGATGCAATACCGCCAATGTGGAAAGTTCTCATCGTAAGCTGAGTTCCGGGCTGTCCGATTGACTGTGCGGCAATAATACCAACAGCTTCGCCTATTTCAACCGGTCTTGACGATGCAAGATTTCTTCCGTAACATTTTGCACAGACTCCATGCTTGGATTCACATGTAAGAACTGATCTTATTTCAATAGAATCAATCTCTATTTCATCTATTATATCAGCAATATCTTCATTTATTACTTCATCTGATTTTGAAAGGATTTCTCCGGTTACAGGATTTATCAGATCATAGAGAAGTGTTCTGCCGAGAACTCTCGCTCCGAGTGATTCGATAACCATATCCCCTTCTTTAATAGGGTAGATATCAATACCTACAGTTGTACCGCAATCGTCGTGATTTATAACAACATCCTGAGCAATATCAACAAGTCTTCTTGTAAGATATCCCGCATCTGCAGTTTTAAGAGCGGTATCTGCAAGACCTTTACGCGCACCGTTAGTAGAGATGAAATACTCAAGAACGGTTAGTCCCTCTTTAAAATTTGAACGGATAGGAACCTCGATAATCTCACCGCTAGGCTTGGCCATAAGACCACGCATCCCGGCAAGCTGTCTGATCTGCTGCTTGCTTCCTCTAGCTCCGGACTTCGCCATGATAAAGATTGAATTATGACCATCCATATCCTGTTCAAGCTCTTCGAACATGACATTGGCAATCTTTTCGTTTGCCTCAGTCCAGAGGTTAATAACCCTGTTGTAACGCTCTTCATCAGTAATGAATCCGTTTCTATACTCATTTTCAATTACTTCAACTTTCTTATCCTCTTCCTCAATAATCTGCTTTTTGGCAGCAGGAATCAGAATATCCGATACCGAGATTGTCGGAGCAAAGAAAGTTGCATATCTGTATCCGGTCTCTTTTACCTCATCCAGCATTCGTACTGTTTCGTTAGGTCCGAAATCTTTGAATGTTCTGGCGATAATAGCGGAAAGACCTTTATCTGTTATGACATTATTAACAAAGGGGTAACCCTTTGGAAGAATTCCGTTAAAAATAAGTCTACCTGCAGTTGTTTTTACAAATTCTTCACCCATAAGATAATTGATTCTTGTTCTGTATCTTATCTGCTTCTGATCAACTGCTCTAAGTACGTCGATCATATCATCAAAATACTTATCTTCGCCGATACTACCTTCTATTAAATCTGTAAGGTAGTAGATCCCAAGAACTATATCCTGAGATGGAGTTACAACGGGATGACCGTTTGCCGGTGAAAGAAGATTATTTGTCGACATCATCAGAGTCCAGCACTCGAGCTGAGCTTTTGGTGAAAGCGGAACGTGAACAGCCATCTGATCACCATCGAAGTCGGCATTGTATGCATGACATACCAGCGGGTGAAGTTTTATAGCTTTCCCCTCAACAAGTACCGGCTCAAAGGCCTGAATTCCCAGACGGTGAAGTGTGGGAGCACGGTTCAGCAGTACAGGATGTTCCCTGATTACTTCATCAAGAACCTCCCATACCTCATCGCGCTCATTTTCAACCATTTTTTTCGCTGATTTTATATTCTGTACAAAATCCTTATCTACAAGTCTCTTCATAATAAAGGGCTTAAAAAGTTCAATTGCCATCTTCTTCGGAAGACCGCACTGATGCAGTTTAAGTTCAGGCCCGACTACAATTACTGATCGTCCTGAGTAGTCTACACGTTTACCGAGAAGATTCTGTCTGAAACGTCCCTGCTTACCCTTAAGCATATCACTTAAAGATTTAAGAGGTCTGTTACCTTTCCCCTTAACTGCTCTCTTTCTTCTGCTGTTATCGAATAATGCATCTACTGCTTCCTGAAGCATTCTTTTTTCATTTCGTACAATAATTTCAGGAGCTCTAAGAGTAAGGAGTCTCTTAAGACGGTTATTTCTATTTATAACTCTTCTATAAAGATCATTTAAGTCAGATGTAGCGAAACGTCCTCCATCAAGCTGAACCATAGGGCGGAGTTCCGGCGGAATTACCGGTACAACGTCAAGTATCATCCACTCAGGCTTGTTGCCCGATTCTTTAAATGACTCAATTATTTCAAGACGTTTGATTATCTTTTTATCAATTTTAGCATCTTTAGCAGCTTTTGCATCGATATCAGCTCTTAAAGCTCTCGATTCTTCATCGAGGTCTATACTCACAAGGAGTTCTTTAATTGCTTCGGCACCCATACTTGCGATAAAGTTTTCGCCGTATTTGTCATACAGATCATAGTAAATTTCTTCATCAAGAATATCGCCGCGTTTAATGTCATCCGCTTCAGCATCGCCCGGTTCAATTACTATATACTTCTCGTAATAGAGAACAGACTTCAGGTTGCTTACGGTCAGATCCAGTATTAATCCCATCCTTGAAGGGACAGACCGGTAATACCAGATGTGTGCAACAGGAGCTGCCAGTTCAATATGACCGCCGCGCTCTCTTCTTACTTTATAATGCGTAACTTCGACACCGCATCTGTCGCAGACAACGCCTTTATATCTTATTGATTTAAATTTACCGCAGTAGCATTCCCATTCCTTGGTTGTTCCGAATGTTTTTTCGCAGAACAGACCGTCTCTTTCAGGTTTGAGAGTTCTATAATTAATTGTCTCAGGTTTTTTAACTTCACCATAAGACCACTCCCTGATCATGTCAGGAGAAGCAAGTTTAATCTGAATAGAACTGAAATCGTTAAAGTCCCTCATGATATATCCTTAAACAGTAGTTTTTGATATAGCGAAACTTCGTTTCGCAATTTCAGGATAGCTCCCCTTCTGGGAGCTCTTAACAAGGTTTAACACCTTAGATCCCGATAAGAAAAATTCATATTTATACAAATTTAACTTTATGCTTTGCACCTTATATCCAGGTACGTTATATTATTCAAAATCCTCATTTTCAAGGGTCTCGATATGAATCTTTCTTTTTGGTTTTGTAAAGCCTTCACTCCATTCTGACAGACTTATCTCTGTTCCTGCATCATCATAAATTTTGACATCAAGAGCAAGTCCTCTTAACTCCTGAATAAGAACGTTGAAGGATTCAGGAATACCGGGTGAAGTAGAATTGATACCTTTTACTATCGCTTCATATATTCTCGCACGTCCAAGCATATCATCCGACTTGACTGTCAAGAGTTCCTGCAGAGTGTATGCAGCACCATATGCTTCAAGCGCCCAGACCTCCATCTCTCCAAGTCTCTGTCCGCCGAACTGAGCTTTACCGCCCAGAGGCTGCTGAGTTACCAGTGAGTATGGTCCAGTGGATCTTGCGTGAATTTTATCATCAACCATGTGAGCAAGTTTCAGGATATAAACATACCCCACCATTACATCACTGTCAAAAGGTTCACCTGTCCGTCCATCATAAAGAACAGATTTTGAAGTTTCAGGCAGACCCGCCTTTTTCAGATACTCTTTTACATCCTGTTCGGTTGCTCCATCGAAAATCGGAGTCTCCATGAAGACATTAAGTTCATGAGCAGCCCAGCCGAGCTCAGTTTCAAAAAGCTGACCAAGGTTCATCCTCGAAGGGACACCCAGAGGATTAAGCAGTACATCTATTGGTGTACCATCTGGAAGATATGGCATATCATACTCAGGAGATATTCTTGAAATAACCCCTTTGTTACCATGACGTCCCGCCATTTTATCACCGACAGAGATCTTTCTCTTGTCAGCTATATATACTTTCACCAGCTCTTCAACACCGGGTGCAAGTTCATCTCCGTTTTCACGGGAGAATCTCTTAACTTCTATTACAATCCCTTCAACTCCGTTAGGAACTCTTAGAGATGTGTCTCTTACTTCTCTCGCTTTTTCGCCGAATATTGAATAGAGAAGCTTATATTCCGGTGTAAGGTCCTGTTCACCCTTTGGTGTAACCTTTCCGACAAGAATATCATCGGCTTTAACATGTGCACCGACTCTGATAACACCGTCAGCATCGAGATCTCTGAAAGCTTTATCATTAAGATTCGGAATATCTCTGGTTATTATTTCCCGGCCGAGTTTGGTTTCACGGGCTTCTGTTTCGAACTGTTCGATATGAACAGAAGTATAAACGTCCTCTTTTACAAGACGCTCAGATAGAAGAATAGCATCCTCAAAGTTGTAACCCATCCATGGCATAAATGCTACAAGGATGTTCTTACCCACAGCCACTTTTCCATTATCAGTTGCCGGACCATCTGCGATTACATCTCCGCTTTTGATCTTCTGCCCTTCACGGACAATGGGCTTCTGGTTAAAGCATGTGCTCTGGTTTGTTCTTTTAAACTTCTGAAGAATATATTCATCAACTTCGCCATTGGAAGTTTTAATTTTTACTTTATAACCGTCGACATATATTACTTCTCCGCCCCTTTTTGCGATAACAAGGACACCGGAGTCATAAGCAGCATAAGCCTCCATACCGGTTCCTACAAGAGGCGCCTCCTCTGTTAAGAGCGGAACCGCCTGACGAAGCATGTTGGAACCCATGAGAGCTCTGTTCGCGTCATCATGCTCAAGGAACGGGATTAAGCTTGTAGATACAGAAAAGATCTGCTCAGGTGAAACGTCCATGTACTGAATCTCTTTCGGCTTCTTGTACGGGAAATTACCTCTGTTTCTACATGCAATAAGACTCTTTATAAAATTACCATTATCATCGATCTCAGCATTAGCCTGAGCAATCGAGTAATTGTCCTCTATATTCGCTGTAAGATACTCAATTTTGTCGGTTACTCTTCCATTCTCCACATATCTGTATGGAGTTTCGAGAAAACCGTAATCATTAATCCGTCCGTATGTACTCATTGAAACAATAAGTCCGATATTCGGGCCTTCAGGAGTTTCAATAGGACACATTCTTCCATAGTGAGATGGGTGAACGTCACGTACTTCAAAACCGGCACGTTCTCTTGAGAGACCGCCAGGTCCGAGCGCGTTAAGTCTTCTTTTATGTGTAAGTTCCGCCAGAGGATTAGTCTGATCCATGAACTGTGACAGCTGACTTGAACCGAAAAATTCATTGATTACAGCTGTGATCGGCTTAATACTGATCAACGCCTGAGGAGTGATAACATCAAGGTCCTGAATAGTCATTCTCTCTTTTATTACACGTTCCATTCTCTGGAATCCGACTTTGATCTGATTCATGATAAGCTCACCGACAGATCTTACACGTCTGTTTCCAAGATGGTCAATGTCATCTACTATAGTATGAACATACTTCTTCTCTTTCTTTCCGCCTTTACCGGTGTACTCAAACTCATATCCATCTGCTTCAGCAATAAGATAAAGTATATATTTTACAGTATGAATTATATCATCTTTCGTAAGGATTTCACCCTCTTCATCAAAACCGAACTTGCTGTTGATTTTATATCTTCCAACTGAACTTAAGCTGTAAGTTCTTGGGCTGAAAAATAATCTCTCCAGCTCGGCTTTAGCGTTATCAAGATTTGTCGGCTCTCCCGGACGCATTACAGCATGAAGACCAAGAAGGGCCAGTTCGGCATTAGTAAAATCATGGTTTTCATCTACTCTGATGTTCTTTTTGATGAATTCCGGTTCTACCTGGAAAGTAGTGCTTAAAAATGCATCTTCCTTATTATTAGGAAACTCAATAAGCTCAACCTCTGATACTTTCTCCTCTTTGAAACGGTCAATTATATCTATATTGATCCTTTCGGCCGCTTCTAGAATTACTTCACCGGTTGTTTTACTGATTACATCTGAAGCTACGCGTCTTCCGTTCAGAGACTCATAATCCGCTTCGCTTTTAAGCTTCATTTTCGTTATATCATAGAAGAGTTTTACAATCTCTTCGTTTGTTTCATATCCAAGTGATTTTATAAGCAGAGAAACAGGGAATTTCTTCTTCCTGTCGATCCGTCCTACAATATATCCTTTGTTGTCCATTTCGAATTCAAGCCAGGAACCTCTATCAGGTATAACTCTTGAATTATACACCCGCTCATCCTCTTCGTAAAAGAAGAAAATACCGGGAGATCTATGAAGCTGATTAACGACAACACGTTCAGCTCCGTTTACAATAAATGTACCACGCTCTGTCATAAGAGGGATATCACCCATATAAACGAACTGCTCTCTTACTTCCATACTGTCTTTTCTGATTAATCTTATTGTAGCCTTGAGAGGAGCCGCATAGGTTACATCTCTCTCTTTACACTCATATTCCGAGTATTTAGGTTCGCCAATTTCATAATTTACAAATTCCAGTACGACATCATCATGAGGGCTTTCAATCGGGAATATTTCATCAAAAACAGCCTGGAGTCCCTGAGGCTTTTTCTTGGCTGATTTTGTCTGAAGAAACCATTCATAAGAAGTTAACTGAATTTCTATTAGATTCGGAAGGTCAATTTTAGATTTAATCTTACCGAAATTGATAACTTTCTTTAATTCTTGCATCTATATAAACCTTAACCTTTATTTTTATTTAAGGATAATAACATTTCGTGATAATGAAATAAAAGTGGAACCAGTAAAATTATATAAGACAATAATACCAGAATCAAGAGTATAAAACAAGTTTTTTAACACCGATAGGTTTGACCGCAACAGATCAAACCTATCGAATATTAAATTAGTAACTGCACAATAACTGCCGGTAAATCTGATTCCCGCCGCGCAGTGCGCGGCGGGAATGTTTTGTTCCGCCTGTTTCGCGTTGTTACTTAAATTCAGACTGAAGAAATAATTACTGTAATTCAATATAACCTATAAGAATAAATTACTTGATATCAACAGTTGCGCCGGCATCAACAAGCTGCTTCTTAATAGCTTCAGCTTCAGTTTTAGAAACTTTTTCCTTAACTGTTTTTCCGCCCGCTTCAACAAGCTCTTTCGCTTCTTTCAGGCCAAGACCTGTAATTGCTCTTACTTCTTTGATTACACCAACTTTCTGATCGCCAAAACCTGTAAGAATTACATCAAATTCAGTCTGCTCTTCAGCCGCTTCAGCAGCAGGACCGGCAGCAGCTACTGCAACTGGTGCCGCAGCAGAAATACCAAATTTTTCTTCCATAGCTTTCACAAGCTCAGCTGCCTCAACTAATGTAAGACTGCCAATTGCATCCAACAATTCTTCGATTGTTAATTTTGCCATTTTCTACTCCTTTATACTTAGTGAATTACTTCAAGTTAGTACGGACTTGAGCCGTAAAACCTATAAAGGGGTCAGGCATTGATCCGGAAACGATTTAACGTAATATCTGGAACAGAAACCTAAACACCTTATATATTATAATTAACAAATGTTAATTATTTTTCGATTCAGCAACAGCGTTAATACCTCTAGCCAGAGATGCCATAATCTGATTCATGCCAGTTGCGATAGTTCTTGCAGGGGCATTTATCATCTGCATTGTCTGAGAAAGAAGAACCTCTTTCGAAGGTAGATCCGCTATTTTTTTAATCTGCTCTTTGCCGTAAACTACATGTTCAAGAACACCGGCAACATAAGAGAATTTATCATTCTTTTCAGCAAATTCTTTTAATACTTTTGCAACTTCTCCAACCTGCTCACCAGCGAAGGCAACACCGATTGGTCCTTTTAAATGCTCATCTATATTGGAATAACCTGTCTCCTGAAGAGCTCTTCTGAAAAGATTATTTTTTACAACTTTATACTGAGCATTTTTTTCAGCAAGCTGTCTTCTGAGAACAGCTATATCATTAACTTTAACACCGGAATAATCGGTAAGAATAAAGTTATTTCTCTCTTTTAATCTTGCGATGAGATCACTTACTTCATCAACTTTATATTGCTTAACCATTATCGCTCTATCCCCTTATGATTAATTTTGATACCAGGTCCCATTGTTGAGCTGATATGTATTGATTTAACATAATTTCCTTTAGCATCTGAGGGCTTATCCTTCATCAGCTGAACAAAGAAAGCTTTAATATTATCAATAATGGCTTCATCCGCAAATGAAACTTTACCTAAAAGTACATGAACAACACCGGTTTTATCCGCACGATATTCTATACGTCCGCCTTTAAGCTCTTTAATGATCTCTTTAACATTATCAGTAACTGTACCTGATTTAGGTTTAGGCATAAGACCTTTTCTTCCAAGAACAGCTCCGAGCTTTCCAACTTCTTTCATCATGTCAGGAGTTGCAACAACAGCCTGGAAATCAAGCCATCCCTCTTTAATCTTCTCAATTACATCTTCAGCTCCAACATGATCAGCACCCGCTTCGAGAGCCTCTTTCTGTTTGTCACCTTTACATATAACAAGAACCTTCTTTGTTTTACCTGTACCTGCGGGAAGAACAGCTGATCCCCGGACATTCTGCATACTTTTATGAACAATTTTTATAGACATATCAATTGACTCATCAAATTTCGCTGTTTTCAGATCTTTCATCATCTTAACAGCTTCTTCCACAGTATAAAGGTTTGTCTTATCGACCTTTTCTCTTGCGGCAGTAATTTTTTTTCCACGCTTCATCTCATTAACCTCTTTTCACTTGGCTGACTTTTTCAGTCAACGACATCAATTCCCATTGATCTTGCTGTTCCAGCAATAATATTTGCGCCTGCCTGTACGTCATTTGCATTTAAATCAGGCATTTTTAACTTTGCAATCTCTTCAAGCTGCTTTCTTGTGATTTTTCCAGCTTTGATTTTATTCGGCTCACTTGAACCTTTAGCAAGACCTAATGCTTTTCTAACGAGAACCGATGCAGGTGGTGTCTTTGTAATAAATGTATAAGATTTATCCTCATATACTGTAATTACAACAGGTATTGTTGTACCCATCTGATCTTTTGTTCTTTCATTAAAGTTTTTGCAGAAATCCATTATATTGACGCCGGCCTGACCAAGGGCAGGACCAACTGGAGGTGCCGGGTTCGCCTGACCACCTGTAATCTGCAGTTTAATAAGTTTAATTATCTTTTTTTTCTTCGGTTTTGGTGCCATTTTTTTATCCTATTACGATCATTCGGTTTATATTACGATATTATATCTTTCCAACCTGGAGAAAATCGAGATCAACCGGAGTTCCCCTGCCGAAAATTTCAACTTTTACTTTAAGTCTCCCCTTATCCGGGTAAACTTCTTCAACTACACCTGTAAAATTATTAAAAGGACCATCAATAACTTTAACATGCTCTCCAATAGAAAAATCTACTGTAATTGCTGCTTTCTCGCCGGCTTTCTGCTCTCCGCCGAGGGAATCAAATAATGAAGCAACTTCACTATCACTTAGAGGTTTTGGCTTATTCGTTCCAAAAGCGCCTACAAAATTAGTTACCCCGGGAACACCCTTCACAACGCTCCAGGTAGTATCATTGAGTTCCATTCTGACAAGTACATAACCGGGAAATACTTTTTTAGATTTAATCTTCTTTTTCCCGTCTTTAACTTCTACCACTTCTACAGTAGGAATCTTAACATCACTGACATCTTCAATCAGACCGAGATTTTTTACCTTAATCTCAAGGGCGGCTTTTACTTTATTTTCATGCCCTGAATAGGTATGTATTATGTACCATCTTTTTGCCATAATTATCCAATCACGACCTTAATCAAAGTCATTAGCCCGGTATCAACAAGCCACAAAAACAGAGAAAAAACGATTAGAGATATAACAACAACTACAGTAAAGCTTGTTACCTCTTCTCTATCCGGCCAGGTGACCTTCTTCAGCTCTTCCCGGGAATCTTTAAAAAAACTGATTAATTGTTTAATTTTCGATATCAATTGGGGTAACTCTTACGCCTTAGTTTCTTTATGAACAGTATGTCTTCTGTCAAATGGACAATATTTTTTGATTTCAAGCTTCCCTGTCTGAGTTTTTTTGTTCTTTGTAAAGGAATAATTCTTTCTTTTACACTCCTGACAAGCCAGCAATACCACGTCGCGCATATAAATACCCCACACTTATATATAGTAAACCAAGAGCAAACTAATATCTGCCCTCTCTCAGTCAAGCATTTTTAATGCTTTTTTCCAGAAAACCCTTTTTTCCTTAATATTGGAAATAAAAAGACTGCATTGGATGAGCCCACGACCAGAATCGAACTGGTGACCTTTTGCTTACCATGCAAATGCTCTACCGACTGAGCTACGTGGGCGAATATTATGATTTTACGGGAAAAAACAGGATGAAATGATAAAAACAGGCCATTTTATGTCAACATTAATTTCCATAATAATGACCTTATAAAATCAATCCCTGTAAAAAACTGACGGCTAACCCCGACGTGCAAAAATCAATAGAATCACAGTAATGTAAATTAACTGGGGGGTTTCTGTCAAGATGTAATGATTATATTATCTAATATTTTAAAATTAATATAAATCCTGGCATGTTTTATCGGGAATAACTGCAGAAATCCGCCGTAGAGACGCACAGCACAGCATCTCTACAGAAACAAGCTGCTTATTATCAGCAATAAGCATACCAGATTCAAATATCCTCATCGTCAGGACTTTTTCCGTGATAAATGGATATTAATTGTCCCCCGCATTACAACGGCTCCTGAAGTATCATAAACTTCGGTTGAGGCAGGAAAATCCCTGCTGAAATCCCAGTTTTTAAGCAACTCAAGATCTATATTACATACACCGGTTAAATCTGTCTTTGCAAGTGCAAGATATTCAACGGTCATCCCCTTAGGTATCCATCTGACCCCTTCAGGAAGAGAAACATCCGTACAGATTCCGCCGGCCAGCTCTACAAGGTTACACATTGCGATTGCGTGAACTGTCTTTATATGATTTGTCAGAGATTTTCTTTTCTTCATAAAAATTACACACCTGCCTGGGGCAAGTTCAACGAATAACGGTTTAATAGATCCGAAATAAGGTGCACTCTTGCATGTAAGATATGAAAATAACCTCTTACCCATGGGCAGGCCCTGAAGTGAATTATAGATTTTAAGTATTCTGTTCATTGTAACATCCTCTGAATAACAATTATTTTAAAAAAATCAAACTCTCTCATATATAAAAAAACCCGCCTTCCGGCGGGTTCTAAAAGCTATTTTTTTATTTTCGCTTTTAATACTTCCTCTTTAAATCCCTTACTGAAAGTAAATTTAGGAACTTTTGTAGCTTTCTTTGCTGCTATAGTAATCTCCTCACCTGTGATGGGATTTCTTCCTTTTCTTGCTTTTGTAGCAGGTTTTACTTTTGCGTAAACCTTACCGATTTTCCCAAGAGGAACTCTCTCACCCTGAAGTACGCCTGCTTCGATTAGATCCATTACTGTTTCAAGAAGCTCTTTCGCCTCTTTCTTAGAAAAACCTTTTGCTTCTGCCAGATAATTTGACATTGAATTTAATGTAAAACTTTCAGGGAGAGCAACTTTTTTTTCTTTTGCTACTGCCGCAGCTTTCGGTGCAGGTTTTGCAGCTGCCTTTGGCGCTGCTTTAGGACTTGATGCTTTTGCCATATTAATTCCTTTCCTTTTGTCAAAGAGATAATTTTAATAATATAAGTGCTCCCCATTTTCTTTTAATCAAATGTACTCTGAGGAATCTTTATGTATTACTTGTTAAAACAGCAGATCGCTCTGTCAAACGAAATTACATTAAATTTTCAAAAGATGAAAGAAAATAGCTTAAAACACAGGGTTTCAGCAATTAATTTTAACTTTTCTATAGTCGAGGAATCTGCAGGAAGGAACTCCGCCTGACAAACCGGAGTATATTAAAATAAATCAAAAAGCAGAATAACTATTAATTTCCAGGAGAACATATAGTTCGAATGATGTGGTAAGGTAATATGCGGCAGAAAACAGACCGCTTTGATCCTTAATTTTATATTGACACTTTCATTTATGGTGTAATATAATATGACATATTTTATTCCGGAGTAATAATATGAAGATAAAGGGATTTCTGCTGATCCTTATTTTGCTTTTCACTTCTCTATCCTATTCTGCATCAAAACTATTCTCTTCTGCAGAGATGATACGTGCAGGAGAACCTGTTATAGGGAAAACAATTCCGTTCAGAAAATTCGATGCTTTTTATAACGGAAAAATTACAACCATAGATCTGAACGACTACAAGGGGAAATGGATTATTCTTTTTTTCTATCCCTCTGATTTTACTTTTGTATGCCCTACGGAACTGAAAGAGATGGCAGATTACTATTCCGATTTCAAAGAGAACGGTGCAGAGGTTTTCAGCATCAGTACCGATTCTGTATATGTGCATAAGGCCTGGGTTAATGAAAATGTTCTGTTAAAAAACATCAGGTTCCCCATGCTCTCCGACAGGTCGGGAAGTTTCAGCAGCATAATGCAGGTGTATGATAAAAAAACCGGAACATCGGTTCGGGCTTCATTCATTATCGATCCTGACGGAATAATTACAGCAGCTGAATACACAAGCGATTCAATAGGGAGAAATGCCGGGGAACTGCTTAGAAAATTTGATGCTGCTGTTGCAATACGGAAAGGGGGAGGAGGACTATGCCCCGCTGGCTGGACAGAGGGTTCAGAACTTATCAAAGGAGAATAAAGCTATTATGATTTTAAAACAATACATTTTTACCGCATTCTGTCTTACAGTTATGTTATTCAGCGGAGCCTCTTCCAGCAGTGCTTCATCAAACAAAACAGTTTATTATTTCTGGGCGGAGAACTGCACAGCATGTAAGGAAGCGCAGGCTTTCTACAAAAAGCCGGACGGGATTAAAGATGGTGCATCATGGACACATAACGGAATTAAATTTGTTTCATACAGAATTGTAGACGGCAACAACAAAGTACATTCAGGCAATATGAATCAGCTCAACAACATGTGTTCCGCCATAGCCAAAAGAACCGGATCATCCGATTTTGTTTATTTCAGAAGAGATGTTTATGAATATTATAAAAATAAAAATCTCCCATATTATAGGAAAGAAGAGAAATACAGCAGAAAAGATGAACCTTTCCCCACACCTGTTTTTATAATCGGGAACAGGGTGGTTCTGGGATTCAATCAGGATCTTATAAAAAAAGCTCTGGATGCAGTAAAATAAAATTATTTTTTCCCTTCACTTTTATTTATTAAATCCAGAAGTTCCGCAGTGGTTTCCAGAAGATCTGCAGCCATATCTGAAACCTCTGCTGAGCTTTCAGCATTTTTCTGAGTTATCTCACTTGCTCCTGCCAATGAATTAGAAAGTACAAATGATGTTTTACTCTGCTCATTCATCGCCAGTGTCACATTACCGGATACAACATTTACTCTATGTATTGAATCTTTTACTCTGCTGCTGAGCTTAAGCTGTTCGACAGAAGAATCATTCATCTCCCGGCTGAGTTTCTCCGACACGACAAGTGTATCTTTCATTTTACGTATATGAATATCAAGTTCATTAAAGAGATGGAAGTCTGTATCTATATTCCTGCCGGTTTCTGTAATCAGAGCACCTATCTCTTTGGCTGATTGAGTACTCTTGTCTGCAAGTTTGGAAATTTCATCTGAAACAACGGCAAATCCCCGTCCGGCCTCCCCTGCTCTTGCCGATTCTATAGCGGCATTTAAAGCAAGCAGATTTGTCTGATCTGCAATTTCAGAGATAAGTTCTATAATGCTTTTTATCTGTTCAGAACTTGCCTGAATTTTTCGCATCCCTTCAAGGGCTACCGCTGAATTATTAACAGCATTATCGGCCAGCTTAATAGCTCTTTCGGACTCGGCCATGATTGCTCCTGCCCTTTCCGAAAGATTATTGATTATAGAATTTAAATCTCCCATAATTTTATCGATTTCATTTATAGATTCGGATTGATTAGCTATCTCCTTCGAAACATTTTCTATTGTGCCGGCCATCTCTTCCATTGATGCAGATGATTCCTCAAGAATTGCCGCCTGATTTCTGGCGCCATCGGCAATCTCCCCTGAAGTAAAACTGAAACTCGAGGCAGAGCTCTGAAGCTTTGCAGATATCTCTTTTATTGATTTAAAAAGATCAGATATAAGTTCATACTGTTTTCTATTAATATCAGCCTCCTCTCGATGAAGAGAGTTCGACTTATCTGTGAGATAAATATTTATGTAACTGACAACTCCGATTATAAGGAGACCGGCAGTACTGTTGGCAACACCGGCACCGGCAATCTCAAGAGTCTCCCCTGCGAGTTTCCCCTTGATAAATATATAAAAAATAATATTTATTATGAGAAAATAAAACGAGATAAGAGGGACCATATACTTTTTTCCGAAAACTGCAGTAAATACTATAAGATAAAAACTATAATACAGATAGGAAGTAAATCCGCCGTATGGCATTTGAACGGCGTTTATAAATCTTGCAGCAGAAACCAGAAAAACAGTGGGGAGAAGATAAACCATTACAGCACCGGAAAGAAATCCCTTTTTTAAAAAAATAAAACTGAGCATGACAAAAAGCATTATTGTATTTGCACCTATTACTGCTCTTGCCATCCCCTTGGGATTTAGAACAGCATAAGAAATCATAAGCACAACAAGAAGAACAACCATAAGAATATTGTAATATAGAAGAGCTTTCGCTTTCTGCTGATTTATAAAGTGCGCTTTTGTATAATTTGAAAGAAAAAATCTCTCCATAATATTTCGCATAAAAATTCCTCATCAATAATAACAGTTATAACAATACTACCGGTTGAATTCACCATAGCCGACGGATATATGCAGATACTTGAATATTTTGCAGCTATAAATTTCAGTTATAAATTACTCATCATTTTCAAATGCTGAAAAATCCTCAGGAAGCTCTTCCTCTTCCACAGAATTTTTTAAGGTATCAATAAATCCGGTTTCATTACACCTGACAATCAGATCCATCCCGGAATCAACCTCGCCTTCGGCATTTCTGTTTTTCCATTCGATAGTAATTGAATTTGAACTTTTTGAAACAGCGGTAAACTCAAGAGTATAACCTGTTGCAGGGACATAGTAAATCCAATGAAGTTTTCCTTCAACATATTCTGATTTCAGTATTTTCATTTCTTCAAGGGGGATCTCTTTCCTGTACCTGATTATTGATACTACAGTTTCTATTCCATCCTGTTCTGCAACTTTATGAACCGTTCCCGTCTCTTCATCGAGCCAGTAACTGAAATTTACAACTCCTGAATTGATTTTAGAATCAGGAATATTTTCAGGCACCAGTTGTCGATTTAAACATCCGGAAAATATTAAAAGTAATGCTGTTATAAAAAAAATTGTTTTTTTCATTTTATCACCAGTGCGAAATTGATGAATACTATGTACTAAAAATCAACCGATTTTTATTTTTATACAGTATTATCGCAATAATAATTACTTAAAGCTATGATGCCCCCACCCGGAAGAAGGAATGAGTATATAATTTTTTTTGCTCTTATACAGCCAACGATTGAATCAAACCATTTAAATCATTAACTCTGCTGCTTCATTGAAAGCTTTTGTACACAGGATGAGTGCACCGATAATTGATAATCTATTCTATTCTTACAAGTACTACAAATTTCAGGGATACTGCATATTTATGATTTATATTTTAAATACTTCATATTAATAAATTTAATTGTTGACGTATAGCCGGCTCCATTTTTAAGAATTATTATATAGTTCAGAAATCTGAATAATTTTAAACTCATAAGGGTTAGACATGATACATGCCGGAATTGATATAGGTTCAAGAACGATAAAACTTGCTGTTATAGAAAATGGCTCAATCATAGAACTTAAAAAGCTGTATAACTCATACAACCCCCTTGAGACATGCAGGGAGATTCTTTCCGGCGTGAAGTTTGATACTCTTACCGCAACGGGTTATGGACGTCATATGATTAAGAATTATATGAACTGTGATGTTGTAAGCGAGATCAAAGCTTTCGCTGTGGGAGCGCGTACAGTAAATGACAGCTGCAGAACCGTTCTTGATATCGGCGGGCAGGATACAAAAGCCATATCACTTGATGAAAACGGCCGCTTGAACAGGTTTGAAATGAATGATAAATGCGCCGCAGGAACAGGGCGCTTCCTTGAGATTATGGCTGCAGCTCTGGGATACGGATACGAAGATTTTTCCTCTGACGCTCTTACCGCTGAGAAGGCCGAATCGATCAACAATACATGCACTGTCTTTGCCGAATCTGAAGTAATATCACTGGTTACGCAGGGTGTTCCAAGAAATGAGATATCTCTCGGGATTCACAAATCTATTGCACAGAGGGCTGTTAATCTGCTGAAGCGCGTTTCAGTTGAAAAGGATATTCTCTTCGCCGGAGGAGTGGCGCTGAACAGATGCATGACTGAACTGATTGAAAAAGAACTTGGATGTAGAATAATAATTCCCGATGAACCGCAAATGGTCGGAGCAATCGGATGCGCATTTTTAAATGAATAAAAAGTAACAGGAGAATATAATGACTTATAAAGCTGAACCACTATTTAATGATTCTTTCGCTGG
>PGXT01000161.1:0-3028 GCA_002839285.1 Spirochaetae bacterium HGW-Spirochaetae-5
ACTGGAAGCGGTAACCAATGCCCGAAAGGATGTATTGACGATAGTAGCAATGGCAGAAAACAAGGGATTAGCTGAAAAGCTCGACAAGGCACTTGAAGGTGACGCTGCCAGACTGGATGGTGCTCTTAATGAAGCATCAGGGATTATACAGACAAGTGATGATGTTGCAAAAGGTGATATTTCAAAAGTAAATCTTTATCAGGGATCTGAAACAGATAACGCAATGGGCGGATATGCTGCCGCATATGATCAGGACGGCAAAGAAATATACTTTAATACTCAGGGTACAGACATATCCAAAGGTGGTGATATAATTACATCACTCTTCTGGGAAGCACAGAGAAAGGATAACACCACGAACGGATTAGACCTGAATGCAGGGCAGCAGCTGACACTTGCATCTTCACGAGGTGAACAGGCGGGGAATTTATGGAACAGATTTTCGGAGACAGCGAATACCGGTTCAACTAATGTCGGCGGAATAGTTAATTGGAATAATGCAAATGCAAGTTCTTCAACTTTAATCAAAGGTACAGAAAAGGCGAACAGTCTTAAAACTGGTGAAGGTAGCGAAGTTGTACCGAGATCTAATACACTAATGTACGCGAGAACTGTTGAACTTTATGATAAAAAGGGAATTTTTGGACTCCAAACTGAGCGTGTAGATAAAGGGGATGCATTTTATAAAGATTTTGTTGAAGTAGATTTAAAGAATAAACTTGCACTCGGTATCAAAACTGATTTTAATACTGTAAAAGAAGAATATTTAAAAAATAACCCAGATCTACAGTACCCCTATGAATTAAAGGAAGGCCAGAGACTGGTAACAAGCACACGTATGGATATTGATAATACTACCTTAGGGAAAGTAATGGAGTATTGGCCAGATGGCAAAATCGGTGCATCTTTTACAGTAGGTTCAAAGGATAATCCAACTGGAATTGGTACAGGTATGACAGGTAGTTTTTATTTTACCTTTGATGCAGATAGTGGTGCTAAATTTTCTATTGATGAAAGCGTAACAACAGGAATAAATATACCTTCGCTAGTAACAGTTACAGCTGGATTAAGCTATGGTGATCCAAAGACAGCCGGCGGGAGTATAGGTGGCAGTTATAACCATATAGCTGGTGGTATTGATTTTGGGGATAAATATATTGGTGTTCAATTAGGTGGTTCATCATCTAAAATTTCAGGTACATTGAGTGTTCCTTTAAATAGTAACACATGGGATTTATATACAGTAGATAATAGTGGGACAGAAAAAGTATTGAAAAGTGAACAAAAAAGATTTATTAATGAAGTTAAATCTTTAGAATTATCCAAATAATAATATTTATTTCAGTTTTAAAAAAGTTTAAAAATAACTAAGGTAGTTCATGCATAACTCAAAAAATATTATATTAGTACTAGGTGTTTTTTTATTTTTATTATGTATAATTATGCTTACAGTTTTTTTTATAAAATTATATATAGCAAAAAAAACAAATAATTTGTTAAAAATTAGTAAAATTGAAACGGATCCCTTTATTAGTTTAAAGTGGTATCAGTTAGCATTTTTGTTAATAGTGACTTTAATTGTAGTGTCAAATAAAGTTTCTGATCAAACGAAGAATTATGTTATCAGTATATTATTATTATTTTTTATTTATATACTCGTTAGAGTATTGATTAAAGTAATAAAAGTGAAATAATTTTAAATTTTAAGAAAACAGTATGTGTCAATGCTTTGCCACACAAAAGATCGTTCTGGACAAACCGGTTCCTTAAACGGAACCCTGTTTTCCGTCCACTGCAGATAAAAATCCTGAAGGGTGTATTCAGGTTATTGACATATAAAAAAATTAAAGATTTGTACCGACTTGACGCACACTGTACATTCAGTACAAGTAATTATATTTTGAAGATGTATTTCACTATTTTGTCCACAGCTTCAGTAATGGCTGCGGTATAGTCTCTTACATCGCTGAAGTTCGGGAGTCCATATAGCAGTAATTGTACGATGTGGGGCAGTTTTCCGGTCTTGGTAATTGATATATCACCCACTCTTTTGAGAGATCTGGTAAATTTATTTAAAAAATTTTATCAGATTTTAATGAATAAATCTTGCAGAAATTCATTTTTTAATGGTGTTTCTTCTATATAGAAGCTCTAAAAAATAGAGTCTTTGTGACTATTCCAGGTTATATATTATTAATGTGACATAAAAAAAGTGGTTGATTAATAATAAAGCGTATTTTAAAGTAAAAATTAATAAAGAAAGCTCTCTTTTGGAGGCTTTTTCTTATTTTTAAGAGGATTCCAGAGAAATATGAATATGATAAAGCCTTAAAAATACAAAACCTGAAGCTGGTAACTTCAGGTCAGTATTACGGGTGTTAGCCCGAATTGATAGTCAAACTGTAATTAGTATATGCTTCTAAAGCACTACTTCTGTCAATTCGAAAACACCCAAAATTGTTAAAAATTTATAAAAAAATGGGTGTCAAGCTATGCAAAAATCTATCTCCAACAATCGGTCTTTTGTTCACGTTAAGTCATACGTTCGGGCGAATAATCATTCGCCCTTCAGTTACATAACATCAACCTTCGGCATCAAGTAAGTACAAGGCACACTTACAGTGATCCGCATCAGTCGTGGAATCATCAAGCTCGCCCGCGGTCAGGGGAGTAATCTGGAGGACTATCGATACTACTGTATCGCACGTCACCACTATTCTCTCCGCTCAGGGATCTTCTCGCTCGATGAATTCTGCGATCTGCTGCATTCAGAATACGAATACGCATCACTGCACCGGAAACCGGGCAACGACCGGACACGTTTCAAGCAGCGTCTTGTCAAAATCATTCAAAAATCAATGCTCTTTGCAGAGCTTCTCGACGGCCGCTACAAGGCCAATTCCGAAAAAGGCTTACTCTCCAGGTTCAAAAAATTTAATTAACTGAGACTTGTAGTGGACATTTTGTCAAGAATGTTACTTGTTGTAACTACCGATAACTTTCATTATGATCCTTTAACTCCGAAGAG
>PGXT01000161.1:3167-7925 GCA_002839285.1 Spirochaetae bacterium HGW-Spirochaetae-5
TTTTTCTCTTTTATTGTTAGTTTCAGGCAGGTATTGTTAATATACTGAGTATATCTGTTTACCTGAGCCTTTAAAGGTCTGAAAGGGGGAGATGATGCCGGTTACAATGGGCGGAATGGCGTCGGGGATGGATACCGATTCCATAATAAGTAAGCTTGTAGAAGTTGAAGCACAGCCGATTAAGCAGCTTCAGAGAAGCAAACTTGTTAATAATAGAAAAAAAGAGGCTTTAAATAAGCTCAGTACAACTTTGAAGGACCTTGACAGCAAAACGAGGGATCTTTACGGGTTTAGAGCGTCCTATGATGAAAAAAAAGCCGTTTCATCTGATCCGGCGGTTATTGATGCTGTGGCTGCAAAGCAGGCAGACATCGGAATAAAGAAAATAGAAATTCTTCAGCTTGCTTCGTTTCATAAAATTGCTACTGATAAAATTGACTCAGAAAAAAAACTTCCTGGCGGGAAGATTATAATCGATGTAAATGGGGTTGAAAAAACTATCAGTTTTAAAGGGGGTAAGCTTAAATCGCTGAATGAGGCAATAGGTGAGGAGGCTTCAGATATAGTTTCATCTGATTATGTAAATACAGAAGAGAAGAATTATATAATCGGACTGACTTCCAAAACTCCAGGCAAAAAAGGTGAGATTAAGATAACCGGCAGTGAAGAGCTTCTCAAAGAAGCGGGGATCATAATTGGAGAAAAGGTCAAAAGTCAGGATGAGACGCCGGTGGTTTTTGACAGGAAGTTTTTCTCGGCCTATGATGGTGAAACTAAACCGGAGGGGCAGAACGGGACTCTGAGTGTCGGGGTTGACGGTAAAGAGATAAAGGTAAGCGGATTTTTATGGCAGGAGTATGAAATTCCCGTCAAAGCCGAGGTAAAAAAAGAGAGCATTCTGAAATTCGGATTTACTTATAAAAAAGAGATAGATGAGAATGTCCCTTATATGATTGAAACAGGGCCCGAGGACGAGATAAATGTTAAAGGGATTACTCTTAAGAGTTATAATGTTTCACGGGTAAGACCTCTCAGCCGGAAGGAGGAGAAGAAATTTGACTCGGTTACAGGTATAGGGGTTGTTGTTATTGATGATGGTAAAAGAGTGGAGAAGATATATCCCATTGATGCAGATGCGGCAAAGAACCAGGAGATACCTCTTGGTCGTGATTTCGATGGTAAGCAGATATCAAGACTTATTTTTTACAGCAATGACGGTGAGGCTGCATTTTCTGAACCTGTTGTTTCAACTCCAGTTAAAACCAGGGGTGAGTTTGAATTTAAAAATATAGTAGCAGAAGCTTCCAATTCCAGGTTAAAAATTGATGGACTTGAAATTGAAAGGGATAAGAATGACGGACTTACTGATGTGGTCAAAGGACTTACCATGGATCTTAAGCAGAAAACAGAAACGCCTGTTGAGATGAAAATATCACCTGACCTTGATAAGCCTATTCTTAAAATAAAAGCTTTTATAGATTCCTATAATTATTTTATGGAGCTTAATAAAAGTCTTACCAAGACTGTAAAAGTTGATAAACCTGGTCAGTCCGAAAAGCTTGATGAGAGCGGAATTTTTGTCGGTGATATGATGATGGTAAGACTTGAGAATTCAATTAAAACTACAGTGAGCGGCGCTTATCCCAGCAGGGAGACGAAACCTGTTAAGATGTTTAACCAGATGGGGGTCTCCACAGGTAAGCCGAATTCGAGCTGGGAGACTATTAAAGAGGGTAAACTTGTAGTGGATGAAGAGGAGTTGCGGAAGGCAATTCTGGAAAATCCCGATGGTGTAAAGAGTTTCTTCGGTTCAGATACTGATGGCGACAATAGAATTGATTCCGGTATGGCTTTTAATCTTGTGGGGGTTCTTGCTCCATACATCTCTTCAGGTAAAAATATTATTGCTTCAAAAATTGAATTTGAAGATAATTCAATAAAAATGGCTAATGACAGAATAAAAAAACATGAAACCCATCTGAAAACATTTGAAGATAAACTCAGAAAAAAATTTGCTTCTATGGAAAAAGCAGTGTCAGGTTCCAAATCACAGCAGTCATGGATGAATAATCAGATGGGCGGCGGAAAAAGCGAATAGAATCCTTTGGAGGAGACGTATATGGAAATCAGGATAAATAATTATCCCATTGAGATTGTGCTTGAGAATGAAAAAACAGTAAAAGATGTTATTGCATCAATTACCGGATGGATAAATCAGAAGAATCTGATATTTGCAGGTATAGACATTGACGGGCAGGAGTATCATATTGATGATGCGCCGGATCTTTTAATTGAGAATATAAGTTCAATAAATTGTATTGTTCAGTCAAGGGCGGATATTGTTTATGAGACAGTAAACGAAGGTATATTTTATTGTGATAGAGTCATTGATTTTCTTCAGCATCTGGAAGAGGAGCCAATGGATACCGATGAGCTTGATGATCTTGTATCCGGAGTGGAATGGCTGCAGGAGGTGTTTCCGACTATATCTAATATGCTGGGGATGAATCTTGATGATATAAAATATCGGGATGAAACGGTTGGTCATTATGTAAAAGAGCTTGATAAGCTCAGACACCGGGTTGTGAAGTTTATAGCCGAAATGAAAGACGATGGTGAGATTGATATTGAAGATTCACTCTTTATCAATCTGAAAGAGATATTTCATATCTTCCTTGTAAGCGAAGAGATGAAGAGACTTATAATTGAAAGTATAGATTCGCCGGATGTTTTAATAAACTCTCTCAAAGAGATAAAAGAGAATCTCCCCGGGCAGAAAGCGATTCTTGAAAAAGCTGCCGTGTCTTACCAGACCGGAAATGACAGTCAGGGTATGGAGCAGCTTTTTAATTTTATAGATTTTATGTTTAATTATACAAGGACATGTTATCAGATCTCACCGGTATTTGACATTGCTCTGAAAGATATAGTGATTGGTGACGAGTCTCTTGAAGAGAAGAACCGTGAACTTCAGATCCTTCTTAATGAAACTGTTGACATTATGGAAAATAATGATATGATCAGTTTAGCTGATATTCTTGAGTATGAAATTGCAGAGAGTATGGAGAATCTTGAACAGTATATCGATCTTCTGCTGGCGAAAATTGTACAGTAGAGATTTGACCGTGTGAATATGTATCAGGAGTTAATAGTTTGGCTCATTCCTGAATGTTGAGGAAATGATATTCCTATATCCCCCTGTTCAAAGGGGGTAATGTCATTAAGTTAAGAGATTATTAGATCTCCAAACTTTCTGATAAGCCCCCTAAATCCCCCGGAGGGGGACTTAAAGGATATTGTTTTGAAAAAATTATGTCAATAATGAATGAATTTTGCGATATTTTTTGAAGTCCCCCTCCGGGTTATTTAGGGGGCTTGGCATTTGGTGCTGCAAAATGATGCATAAAGATTTAGAATCAGCTTTACTTAATGACATCGGGGGATAGGGGGCCTGAAAGGTTTGAATGGATTTAATTATTACCCCGACAATCCGGAAAGAATTTAAAGTTTAAATTGTTGTGTAGAACAAAAATAATATATTCATAAAGGTTTATTTGTGAAAATAGAAAATGATAAACGCAGACATGAGCGGATGGATATTAAACAGGTACTCGAACTTTCCACAAGTGAAGGTGCGGTGATTAATGCACAGGGTGTTAACATAAGTGAAAGCGGGCTTCTCTGCCGTACGGATATGGAGATACCGGCCGGAACCTTTATTATGTTCAAACTTTTAATCCCGTCTGGAAAATCTGAAATGCTTATCCCCTGTGAAGGTATTGTTTTAAAGTGCAGCGAAAAAAATGGAAAATTCGATGTTGTGATCGATTTTACAGATTCCGATAGCTGCTGATAATCCGATTTTTCCCCTTATTATTTATCCGGTTTTTTTTAATCTTCAGGATGATCCTCTTCTTCTCTTAAATTTGTTGACATGGTTATATCTATTTTACGTAATATTTTACTGTTATTAAGTTTTTCTTTTTATTCAATAATATTTACAATATTTGTTCTTAATTTTCCAGGTAGCAAATTATTGTTGGGGGTGCGTATGCGGAGCGCTGTCCCCCCGGGAATAGACCACTACCATTTTCTAAAGTAAAAAAAGATCCATTCTTTCCGCCGCCGAATGCGGCGGGGACATATATCTATTTAACAGGAAAAAACTATGACTGAAAAAAAGGAAAAAAAACTATGGGGCGGCAGATTCTCCGGCGGCTCCTCTGATATAACCGAAAGAATTTCAAAATCTATTCATTTTGACTCAAGGCTTTATAAACAGGATATCCGCGGGTCTATCGCTCATGCTAAAATGCTTCACTCCATGGAGATATTAGATGCGAAAGAGCTGGATGATATTATTACAGGACTTGAAAAAATTAAGTCCGAGATTGAAACGGGGACATTCGAATTTCTCTCATCACGGGAGGATATTCATATGAACATAGAAGCCGCTTTAACCGAGCGGATCGGTGATGCCGGGAAGAAGCTTCATACCGGGCGTTCGCGGAATGACCAGGTTGCACTTGACGTTAGGATGTATATTATAGATGAATCAGAGCAGATTCTTTTTTTTATAAACAGGCTGATCGATTTACTTGTTGAGACTGCGGAGAAAAATATTGAAGTTCTTATGCCGGGGTATACACATATGCAGGTGGCTCAGCCTGTGAGGTTCAGCCATCATTTGCTGGTTTACGCATGGCAGCTACTTCGGGATAGAAAGAGGCTGGAGAATTCCATTGAAGCATGTAAGAG
>PGXT01000162.1:0-1346 GCA_002839285.1 Spirochaetae bacterium HGW-Spirochaetae-5
ATAGCCGCATTGAGTGAAAGAAGATTTATCTTGTCGGATATATCATTTATTATTCCGATTATATTTGTCATCTCTGCCGAGCGCCGGTTCATGGACTCCATGTTGTCATTCATCTGCTTTATTGAAGTCTCACCGGTCTTTGCCTCCTGCGAGATGGAATTTGTCATATTAAGTGTATCGGAGATCATACTCTTCATGCTGCTGATCTGCCCTGAAAGCTCGTCCAGTTTTGCGGCAAGTCCCTCCATCTTCATCATCTGGAGATTGGCAATGTCGGAGATGCTTTCAACTCCCGCGGAAATCTCCTCCACCGTTGCTGTAATCTCTTCGGCGGAAGCAGCCTGGTTCTGCGCATTCGCCGAAAATACATCTGAGGTGTCGGACATGAGAGAGGACGACGTGGCCAGCTTTTCAGATATTTCTGAAACTGAGTGAAGAAGTGTTGTTGTACGCTCTAGGATCTCCCTTTTATCCGCTTCCTCTTTTAGGCGTGACATTGTTTTTTCTGTGATACTTATAATAAGATAACAGATTGCAGTTACTATGATAAGTTCAAATGTAAAGTTTATGTATGCCATGGTTTTTATACCGCCGGCAAGCCTTGCTGATGACGAAAGAGATATTATCTGAACAGTAAGTGCTAAAAATGCAACAAGCAGTGTGACATTCCGCTTGCAGAAGAGTGTGCTGAAAATTATAAATATTAAAAGATGGTATAAAAGATGGTACCCTGAAACAATAACACCAACATCAAATTTAAATGAACCGAAGAGGAGATATAAGCTTAAACCTGATAATGAGGTTATAACAAAAATGTTCGCCGCCGCGTGATAGCGACCCTTACGTAAAATGAAGAGTGAAAATATATTTGAGATTATTACCATGATTAAAAAAAGACTTAATACCGATAAAAATGAATGTTTAAGTACTGCAATGAGAAGAATCCACAGGAGGGGAACGATCATCAGAATTATTGATGAAAAGATAACCAGTGTTCTGGATTTTATTAATATATCGAAACTGATGTTATCAGCGTCCGGAATGAAATATGATAATAATCTGTTCATTTCTTTGGCCTTTTTTTAATATAGTTAATATAATAATATAAGTTCAGAATTTATACTATAGCATTTTACTATTGAAATAGTACTGACTTCAGGCTTCGACTCCGCTCAGCCAGCGTGAAATTATGCTCCCTGAGCGGAGTCGAAGGGCTAATTCATTCGTTAACTGCTATGATTATTAGCTTGCGAATAATTTTCTGTCAAGAATGATATTAGGCAATGCTGCCTGTGCCAGTCTCTGATTCCCCGAGATCAAGCATTGCGTTGATAAAGCTTATTTTT
>PGXT01000162.1:1380-6718 GCA_002839285.1 Spirochaetae bacterium HGW-Spirochaetae-5
ACAATCAGAATTTCATCATAATCCGGATACAGGGCCTTCAGTTTATCAAGTGAACTTTTATCTTCGTATTTAAAAGTGTAGTCTATTTCGTTATCATAAACGAGTTTTACTGTTCTGATGTATCTTTTACTATAAGGAGTAAATTCAATTTTTTCAATTCCGGATGAGTAGACGACTCTGCATTTGTAAACGCCTTTTGTGTATTTTTCAGGTACTGTAATTAAATCAGCAAGATTGATCTTCCAGGCGCTTTTAAAAAAACTCAGCATTGTAAATTCAAAACGCCGGTTATGATACTCTATGTTTTCAATTATTCCATCTTTTACTTTAATCGATTCAACAAAGCGGTGCATCGGTCTAACCGTTTTTTATTATATTTTTTAATGTCTTCATCATATCCTGCCTGTAGTTTTCAGAGGCAGATTCATCAATGAAAAAATGTTTGAAGTGTCTGTATCCTTCCAGTGTCGAAACTATTAATTCAGCTGTTCTTTTCGGATTATCGATTTTTATCTTCCCGCTTGAAGCTGCAATTTCAAGTTCCCTTACAATGAGTTTAACAAATTCATCGTACATATTCTGCAGATGTTTAAAAACTTTTTTATTCCTGAAACTCAAAGTCAGTATGGAAAAGTCGCCTGAGATATCGGTATTAAGGTACCACTCATCGCTGCAGAAAATCTCAACCAGTCTGTCAATCCGTTTCTGCGGGTCCGTGGTTTCTATTATCATATCGGAGAAGAGCCTGTTATATATTCTGCTCATATAATCAACAAGCTCAACGGTCATGTTGTCTTTATTTGCAAAGTAGTGTATAATAAGGCTGGGATTGATTTTCATCTTTTTGGCAACTTTTGCGATAGATGCACCCTCTACACCCTCTTTTAGAATTACCTGGTAGTAGTTTTTAAGAATATCCGGTTTTCTCAGTTCTGCATTCTGTCTTTTTTTCATTTTCACTTTGGTTTTAGTTTATTTTCAGGAGTGCCTATGCGGAGCATAGGCTGAAAAAGGGGAATTAAGGGTCGTGCCCGGGTAATCCTCTTTTCCGGCACATGACAAAGCGATGTGCCCTCAGAACTGCAATGAAAACTCATAATCAGGAATGGTCAACAAATAAAAAATCCCGGAGGAGATCGCTGGTATTCATAAACAGGTGACATCTAATCTCCGTCAGAGCGGAGAGCAGTGTTATCAATATAGCGGTTGACGAATGAATTAGTATAACCGGCCCTTCGACTCCGCTCATTTCGACAAGCTCAATACAAGCAGGGAGCGTAACTAACGCTGGCTGAGCGGAGTCGAAGCATGAAGGGTGTACTATTTCAATCGTAAAATTCTATAGTTTACAATTACTGACGATCCCCTCCGGGTAATTACTTATCAACAGAATATCACAGGAGTGATATTATACAGGAAATGTATATTGCAGTATCGGCAGAGTCACAAAAAAATATCATTAATCTTCAAAAAATTCCGGTTTCATTTTTAAAGTCAATCCATCTGAATTTTTCAGTCGCAGAGCCAGTCCATGAATTTTCGGAAGTTCATACTGATAGAAATAGTTTAAAGTGAACATCTTCCCCTTAGAGAAATTTTTATCTGAGTCGGAATTCTCTCCACTGTCAGTTTTTGAAAGAGCAATTCCCTGAAGGAGCCACTGCCATGCAATACATAAGATTCCTGATAATTCGAGATAGAGTGTTGCATCTGCCAGGAATAGATCAATTTCACCTTTAGCAGCAATTCCAAGCAGACTGTATGTTGTATCTTTCCAGAGAGCTGCCGCATTGGCAAGATCAGAAGCAGATGATTCCATTCCGGAAATCCCCGCTGCTTCATCTATTGCATTTTGAATCTCTTCGAGAAATATCTTTACAGCAGCACCCTTTTTCATGGTTACTTTTCTTCCAAGGAGATCCATCCCCTGAATACCTGTGGTCCCTTCATGAATCGGATGGATCCGAACATCCCGCATATACTGTTCAACAGGGAACTCCGAGCTGTAGCCGTATCCTCCCAGACACTGAATAGCCTGGCTGGTGGAGGTAATCCCCATCTCAGATGGATATGTTTTTACTATCGGAGTAAGAAAATCCAGCAGCAGTTCATATATCTCTCTCTCTTCTCCTTCTGTAACGGTTGTAAGATCCACGAGTTTCCCGGCATATACCATGAGTGAAAGTGATCCTTCAAATATCGCCCGCTGCTGCAGAAGCATACGTTTGATATCAGCATGTTCAATGATTGGGATTTGCGTGTTTAATGGATTCTTCTCATCAATTTTGCGGCCCTGTAGTCTCTCTCTGGTGTATTCGAGTGAAGCATAATATGCTGCAGAAGAGATTGCAGTGGCGCCGAGTCCGACGTTTATACGCGCTTCATTCATCATGCGGAACATATAGGTAAGCCCCAGATTCTGTTCCCCTACGAGATAACCCCGGCAGTCATCGACTTCACCCATGCTGAGCTGGGCGATGGGTGCCCCTCTGTATCCCATTTTGTGATAGCATCCGGCACAGTTTACATCGTTGAATTCAAGCTCGCCGGAATCTGCCGGTCTGTATTTTGGTACTACAAATAGTGAGAGCCCCTTAACTCCGGCCGGAGCACCTTTAACCCGCGCAAGCATAAGGTGGATTATATTATCAGCATTGTCGTGATCCCCGGCGGAGATAAATGTTTTCTGTCCTTTTATATGGAAGTATCCACCGGGCATAGGTTCTGCTGAAGTTTTTACATCGCTAAGGGAACTCCCCGCCTCAGGTTCGGTAAGAGCCATGGTCCCCTGCCACTTTCCGGTTACCATTTTTTCGGCATAATCTTTTATAAGAGATTCAGATCCGTAATTATATATAAGGCTTGCAGCGCCCGTGGTAAGGCCCGGATATACGCTGAGAGAATAGTTTGCAGACGCGAAGATAAACATGCACGCATTGAACAGCGACAGGGGCATCTGCTGTCCCCCATGCTCAGCGGGGAACATGGCGTTAATCCATCCCCCTTCACCTGATGTATTCATGTATTGCCTTACAGCAGGATTTACTTTTATTGTTGTGCCGGTATATTCAGGCGCATTTTTATCCATTTCTGAGTAGAGAGGATACATAAAACCGGAACCTATGTTTTTTGCTGTATCGAGAATCATATCGAAACTTTCTCTATTATAGTCGCCGAATCTGTCATGCTTCAGCAGATCCTCTACTTTATGAACATCGTAAAGCGTGAACTTGAGATTCTTTTCACTAAAAAATTTTTCAGCCATACCGGTTTCTCCTTGGGCTATTTTTGTGGTAGTATTTTTAAAAAATATTCCTGAGCTTTTATAATATAATAATCTATTATCCCATTTATGGAGACGGCGGGGATATGAATATTTTTATTAACTGAACGTTCAATCAATAAAAATGTCAACAGGTTTTTTGGATTTTTACATGTTCTTTCTAATCCGTATAAAAAGCTGTTTATAGCTTTTTATACGGATTAGAAGAGGATAAAAGATACTGAACGGTTTCTCATTTTGTACTGCGGATAAAAAACATATTTAAATATTGTGATATTTATTATAAAAACCTTTTTAATAATAAATCATCGGGTTTAAGTAATAAGCAGAAAAATTTTGTATTTCAGCTGTAACTTATAGATTGCTACTGTACTAAAACTATCTATAATCCTTGACGAAATCAGGGATAGTTAATAAATTCATATAGTGAAAAACAGGGGGGCATTTGTCCCCCTTGAAATAGAAAAACTGAAAATTTAAGAGGGGTAACATGTTTAAACGTATAGGTCTTTTTCTGCTTACAAACTTTCTTGTAATAATTACTGTGAGCTTGATCCTGAACATTGCTCTCCCTATGCTGGGGATAAATCCCACCGGGGTGACACGTCTGGCTGTCATGTGTGGTGTCTTTGGAATGGTTGGAGCATTTATATCGCTTGCAATAAGCAGATGGATGGCGAAAAAAGCTTACAATATCCAGATTTTAAAGGGCAACGAACAGAACCATGAATTGAGAGAAATTTATCAGATGGTTGCGCGTCTTTCAAAGCAGGCTGGACTCCCCACTGTCCCAGAAGTGGGAATTTATGAGTCTGCTGAACCGAATGCGTTTGCTACGGGACCGTCTAAAAGCAAATCTCTCGTGGCATTTTCTACGGGCCTTTTAAACGCAATGAACAGAAACGAGGTTGAAGCTGTTGCCGCACACGAAATTTCACACATTGCTAACGGCGACATGGTTACAATGACCCTTCTGACAGGTATTGCAAACGCCCTTGTTATGTTCCTTTCACGTATTATTGCCGGTATTATCGACAGTGCTTTAAGAGGTGACGATGATGAAGGGGGACTTGGATTTTTCGCATACATAATGGTTGTTATGGTTCTTGAGTCTGTGTTTATGCTTCTTGCGACAATTCCCATTGCGGCATTTTCAAGATACAGAGAGTATAAAGCCGATGCAGGAGCTGCAAGACTTACATCTCCGACTGCAATGGCAAATGCACTGAAGAGCCTGGCCCGGGTTGCAGAGATTCCCACACAGAAGGATTCATTTGCAATATCAAAAATCAGTTCAAACAGAAAAGTATCACTCTGGTCTACTCACCCTTCAATTGAAGACCGTGTTGCAAAACTTATGAGTCTGTAATAAATTTTTCATTGAAGACCGTGTTGCAAAACTTATGAGTCTGTAATAAATTTTTCCCTTCGGCTCCGCTCAGGGACCGGTTTTTACGCTGACTGAGCGGACTCGAAGACCGAAGTTTTAATTATATACTATCCTTTCCGCGGGCATTCTAAGAGTTACAGGATCGGGGTAATTTTTTACATATCCTGCGCGCAGAATAAACTGCATTTTCCCTTTGATTTTCAGTTCTTTTTGAAGAGTATCTTCAAAGCCCTTCTCCTCCAGGGGCTGAGTCATCGGGTGGAGTGCAATTTTTTTATCATATGCGCTAAGTCCCAGTTTAAGAAAATCTCCCCCTGTTTCTATAAGTTCTTCCGGATTCTCCGCGTCAGTAGAAAGTATTATCCATGAACCGTATGATGAAAGATATTTTTCTGTAAGTTCAACGGTCTGGTTCCGGAATGATTCGCTAAGTACGTCATCCCGGCCGAAGAAATTTTTTACATACAGGGCGGCTAATCCATTGATCTCCATGCCGGCGGGAGTGAGTCCGTTTCGGTGTTTATCCGCGTCTTTGTCTCTCCATCTAATCCAGTCTGCAAGTTCACTCTGGGCATCATCTCTCCAGGCTTGTATTCTGTTCGATTCAAGAACCGCCTTATCGATTAGTCCTGCTTCACGATTACCTTTTGCAAATGTATAAACTT
>PGXT01000308.1 GCA_002839285.1 Spirochaetae bacterium HGW-Spirochaetae-5
ATCAAGCTTATGGATATGGTAATTGGCTGCGAATGTCAAAATTCCTAAAGGGCGGGAGGGAAAAGGACGAATCCAGTCGCCGATCGTTGCGGAATCTGTTGTCACTCTGCTGTCTATAACAATTCCATCGTCAAAATGAAAAGAACAGTCAAAAGAATTGGAATAGGCGATAACGCCCGCTGTTAAGATGGCAAGGATGAATAAGAGATTATATTTTTTATCCATATTAAGATTCCTTTCTTCTTTCATTAACGGCACATTTCTTTGCCGGTCGTGGATTCAAATGTTTTACAATTCCCCAATTCACACGCTTTCCGCTCGTCGCGACAGCCGGATATTTTGTCGCCCTGTATCAAATAAGCAATTCCCCTGTGTTGATAGGCGTTAGCATAATCAGGTTTCAGGCTGATGGTTTTATTGAAATCCTCGATGGCTCTTTGATACTGGCCCATTTGAGCGTAAGCATTTCCCCTGTTGTAGTAGGGCAGGACATAATCCGGTGACAGGAGACTGGCCTTATTATAATAATAAATAGCTTTCTCAAATTCATTATTTTCAGACATGGCAAGGCCGAAATTATTATTGACCCTGGCCTTCTTCGGAGATTTTTTCAGGCAATCGGACCACAGAGTGTAATCATTCTTCCAGATTTTGTTGCGCTGATAAGTCAATGCCGTGTTGACCGCGGCAATCAGCAGGAGGATGATCATGGCAACTCTAAAGTACTTCTCCGTACTTCTCCCTGGAAAAATAAAAGAAGGTTCCGGTCAAAGCCATAAAGAAACCGAAGCCGGACAGATAGGTCCGGTGCTCGAAAATCACATTCTGGGAAATCGGAATAATACTGGATTCCACGGACATGGTCAGGAAAAACCAGAATATCCCGAAGGAAATTAATCGATATTTTTTAAACAGCAAAACACCGGCTGATAAAATGCCCGCCAATCCTACAAAACCCAGTAATGTTTTGATCTCCAGAAAACTTTTAGAGATGGCATAATCATAATCCAGATTCTGATGATACGGCAGAAAGAACAGACGGATATAGGTCCAAATGACGCTGAACTGGGTCAGAAAATATTCTTTCATAGAGATGGAATAGGTATATCCCTGATCAGGCGGCACGGTATTGAATACATTCAGCGAAAAATTCCTTAAAAAAATAAAAATAAAGATGACCAGCATCGTCAAAGAAAAGAGGAGGCTTTTATCCTTTATTTCC
>PGXT01000006.1 GCA_002839285.1 Spirochaetae bacterium HGW-Spirochaetae-5
CTGTAGATTACTTCAATAATCCATCCGGTGAAAGAATAAATAGCGAAAAAAATAATTAATTGTGCAAAGTTCATCTCTTTCCCTTTTCAAATTGATACATTAATATTGCAACTATTAGTTATTTTAAGTCAGCAAGGTTACAGAGTAGGCAAATTATTTTTTGGGGTGCGTATGCGCGGAGCGCTGTGCCCCAAAAAAAACCGCTGCCGGTTACAGAATTTTTTATTCTGAACTTAAGTATTTTTCAAGATACTCCGTAAGGTCACGGATATTTCTCTTTATCATAGCTTTGAACTCAATAGGGATGTTCTGATCAAGCACAACTCTATAATAATTTATGGCATCTCTCACGTGTCTGTGTTTAATATACTCGTCGGCCTTCTGGAGCATCGGTTTATATTTGTAAAATGAGTATTCAAGAATATTCTTCTCTCTCGATAGACTGAATTCGTCCGGGAGCTTTTTAAAGTCATAGCTTACTTTAAGAATCGGAAGTTCTCTTTTTTTGATTCTGTCCGCTTTAATAAATTTTTTGTAGAAGTCCTGTTCCGCCTTCTGCTTCCCCTCCAGGATGGAATCGTTCAGAGTGAATTCCTGTTCATCCTTCTGGGCATCTCCGATGATTTCAAAAGCGGAATCATCCCCTTTGCTTTTTTCATCTTTGAGAATTTTCTCGAAAATATCTTCATCGGTTAAAGTGCTGTCATCTTTGACCTTGCCCATATCACTAAGCAGGTCAAAATCGTTCGGGTCCTCTTCTGCGTCGGTATGCTTTTCAATCTCCTTTTCTTTTTCGGTTTTAAGAATCTCTTCTGCGGATGGTTCATCTTTTTCGGGTTCTTCAGGTATTGATTCTTTTATCTCAATAAACGGTTCAACTGGCTCCGGCTCCGCTTCTTCATCTTCGCTTATTTTCCCAAGTTCATCATCGGATAGTTCAGCGGCTAAGTCCTCATCTGTTACTATCTCTTCATCGACTTCCTCGTATTTAATTTCAGGTTCTTCAAAAAGCGCTTCTTCTTCATGAGGTACTTCATCTGTTTCATCAGTAATTTCATTTATAAACTCTTCGGCTTCGAGTGTTGTAAAATCATCAAGAGAGATGTCCTCTTCCGGTTCTTCTGGTTCAGGTTCATCTAATTCAGGTTCCGCCGCAGTAGTTACTTCATCAAAAACTGACTCTGGTTCTTTATCTCCGGAATCTTCAGGTTCTGTTTCAATTATTTCATCAATATCAGTTAAGAGTTCGGAGATATCCTCTTCCGGAATGATTTCTTCCTGAGGGATAATCTCCTCAGGAATTGGCAGCTCAGCTTTATCCTCTCTTCTCTGCTGATTAATTTTATCCAGAAGTTCCAGTACAGGTTTCGGATCAAAATGTATCGGGATGGGGGATTCATATTTAGCCTGGATAATGGCGGGCTGATTTTTAGATTCAGGTATCTGGAAAGATGATATATCTTCAATCTTATTATGAAGACTGTCCAGTGAATGTTTCAGACCTGACAGATTGTCGATCTCTTTTCGTATATCTTTTAGTATCTCATGGTTTTCCGGGGAGTGATCTTTTATCTTCTCTTTTTCGAGTTCATCCTCTTTCATCTCGCGGAGCTTATTCAGTTCCTTAAGAGTATTCAGCCGTTCTTCTGTCAGCTCTTCAAAACGTTCTTTAAGGTTGTTGAATTCATGCTGAAGATTCGAAAACTCTGCATAGTCATCAAGGTCAAACTTATCATCAGGTTTAGACTTCAGTGTTTCAATATCATTTTTAAGAGTTCCAAGTTCTTTAGTTATCTGTTCTGAAAGCTTTTCAATTATTTCATCAGTGTTTATAGAACTCTTTTCAGGCATACCTATGTTTATTGTCTGAGGAACGGGCCCGTCAATTCTCAGACGGAGTTCACCACTCGTCTGCTGTTGTCCCGATGAGGCAGAATCGATTTTCTTTTTAAAATCCTCATCTCTTCTGTGTCTGAAATGGTTCAGATAATTTATATTGCTTTCAATTTTACTACGGATATCGCTATCAAGAATCCGGTCTTTCACGCCTTTAAAAAGAGAGACTGCAGTTTCAATGTCTCCCCGCCTGGCGTAAATTTCTGAATTGATAAGTGCCCGTTTATATAGTTTAAATCTCGATCCGTCTGTAATAATATCGTTAGCAGGGAAGGGGAGCTGTATCTGACCCGATGGATCATCCCGCTCATAGGGAATTTCACCGGGAATATCAGACCCAGCTCTCTCTGCAGGGAATTCTTTTTCTATCGCCCTGTCGGCGGAGCGTCTTCTTAAAATTTTCTCAGGTTCATCAATCTGTTCTTTTTCAGGGATCGGTTTACTGATTATAACCGGTTCTGTTTTATTGCTGAAAACAGCCCATGCGAGTATCAGCAGTATTGTAATGAGGATAATTATCAGTATAATATTCATATTATCAGTTTGTAACCTTAACTCTTTAAATCATTTTCGGTATAACATCAATATTTATTCCTTAATTTTTATAAAGTGAAAAAAGCTCTATAATCCTAGCAGCCGGAGGTGGCGGGGATTTATATTTTTTTTACACAAAAATTATTTCTAAGAATAATTACTGGTATAATTTAGAAATTTTCAAGTATCATATCCTGTTTTTTTAAGTAAATGACGGTAGCGAATTATTTCGTGGGTGAGTATGCTTCGCATACGCCTGAGATGGGGGATTACGGGGGCAACGCCCCCGTAATCCCCCATCTCAGGCACAGCGCGCAGCGCTGTGCCCCTTGAAATAAGTATTTACTTGTAATTATTAAAAAATACTTTTTTTTTAATTAATAATAGACACAATAGATAATATTATAAAATTTTGCAAAGAAAATATCTGTAATATGATAATCTTAATAAATAAAATGCCAGAGGGTAATATAAATGACACAAAAAATAAACAAAGACATGACTTTCGGTGAATTACTCCAGATATCTCCTGAAGCTGCTCCTATTCTTGGAAATTACGGTCTTCACTGCATAGGCTGCCATCTCAGTACATCTGAGACTATCGAGCAGGGTATGAAAGCTCACGGTATGGATAATGCAGCAGTTGAAAAACTTATCAATGAGCTGAATCAGAAAGTTGGCGCTTAATTTTTCACACTTCCGGCTGGAATTTTTTCCGGAAAACCGTGATTTTATAGTTTTACGGATAGTTTAAAGCTTATGTCTCCCTGAGTCCGTCGAAGGGTATGTCCTTTTCAGGTTTATGCTTCGACAGGCTCAGCATGACAAATTGTTATGACCGGATTTATTTTTCATAATCTGCATGAAACCGCAGATAAAATTTAATCCGGAACTGTATTATATCCCGTTAAAAGCCTTGTCTATCAGTTCTTTATCCGGAGCTTTTGTAAACATACTTACTGCCGGTATTACAAAAAATGGAACAATCATTGCTATTGAAGATGCTATAGGTGAATTTGCAGGACCTAATACGAAAAACAGAGTCACAGCGGTTGTAAGTCCTGAAATCATACCTGCAGCTGCTCCGGCAAGAGTTGTCCTTTTCCAGTATAGACCGTAGATGTATGCGGCCATAAATGTTCCTGCAACTGCTCCCCATGAAAGCGACATCAATGTAATAATGATGGCAAATTCGTATCTCGCAATGAAGAATGAAATAATAATAAAGAGTGTGCTTAGAAATCTCATCATCACAAGTGAGTTGTCTGCTGATACATTTGTGTTAACATGTCCCTTGTAAAGGTCAATTGCTATAGCTGAAGAGGATACGAGAACCAGTGATGAGAGTGTTGACATCGATGCCGATAAAACCAGCAGCAGAATAAGGGCCATTAGTTTTTCCGGGAGATGCTGTGTTAGAAGATCGGGAACAATTCTGTCAAAAGCGGGTGCTCCGTTAATTATCGGGAGCTTATCAAAAAAGATATGAGCCATGGAGCCTGTAAAGTAAGCGGCAAAACCGATAATCAGTGCAAAGAAAAAAGTCGCAATTGCGGCTTTGGTTATAACCTGCTCATTTTTAACCGAGTAGAATTTCTGAACCATTTGAGGCAGACCCCATGTGCCGAATGATGTCATAAATACAAGGCTTATAAGAAGTAGAACCGGGGGTCTTTTCTCAAGAGGTACATGAAGAAGATGATTCATATTTATCTTATCGATTACTTCATTGAACCCTCCACCCTTGGAAACAAGTATTGATACCATTGCAATTGAACCGATTATCATTACAAATCCCTGAAGAAAATCGGTAAGAGTTATAGCAAAGTATCCCCCGAGAACAAGATAAATCCCTGTTATCCCTATCATAATAAGGAGAGCAAGGTCAAAAGATATATGAAAGTTTGCTTCAAAAAGGTGACCAAGACCTTTGAAAACAGATGCAGAATAAGGGAGAAGAAAGATGAAAATTACTATGGCAGAGAATATTTTTGTGTATTTTCCGTTATATCTCTCCTGAAGAAATTCCGGCATTGTCATGGCGTCAAGATTCATTGTCATTCTTCTTGTTCTTCTTGCAAGAACCATCCATGCCAGAAAAGCTCCGATAAAGGCATTTCCTGCCACTATCCACATGGTCTGGAGCCCGAATACCCATCCCAGTTTCCCTGCGAATCCTATGAATGCAACCGCGGAAAAATATGTCGTTCCATATGCCATGGCCGATACCCATGGTCCGATTGATCTACCCCCGAGGAAGAAATCGTTAAGGGAAGTGGTTTTTTTCATACCCCATAGACCGATACCAATCATTATGGTGAAAAAAACAACCAGCAGTATTATTGAAAAAGACATCTGTCACCTCATTATAATTTTTTTTTATGCAGATCAATGTAATTTAAATAAGCGGCGGGGGAAGTCTGCTTCTGCCGCGTTACCATGCGGTTAAAGAAAACTCCGCCGTTTTATGTTGTTAGTACGATAACTGATTTTTTTACAGAAACAATTGATTCATCATCAACAAAATTTTCTATATCACTTACAAAAATATCCTTTCCGACGCTGCCGCAGGTATCGATTGAAATTTTCCACTGCTTACCCGAAGGCGATCCGGGAATCCTGAAAGTCATATCGTCATCAGATGCATTGAATATCATAAAAAAATCTGAATCCCTGCTGTATGATGATTCCTCTGCGTACTGTCCATTTATAAGAAGTGCAATATAGGGTTCTTCGTTTTCCCAATCCGGCATCGATATTTCAGTTCCATGCCACGTAATATCAGGTGTTGTATAGTTGTCGCCCTTTGTTCCTGTAAAGAAAACAGTAGATCTGAGTATAGGATGTTTTTTTCTGAATTCAATCATTTTTTTTGTAAATTCAAAAATCTCGCTGTTGGTAATTAAAAAATCCCAGTTTAACCAGGATATTTCATTATCCTGACAATATGAGTTGTTGTTCCCTTTCTGTGTTCTTCTGAATTCATCACCTGCTAAAAGCATCGGAACTCCAAGAGAGAGGAACAGCGTTGCTATAAGATTTTTAATCATCCGTTTTCTTATTTTTTCGATTTCGGGGGGAGCTTCGAGACCCTCTACCCCGCAGTTAAAACTGTAGTTGTTGTTTTCACCATCACGATTGTCTTCACCGTTTTCAATATTCTGCTTATCATTGAAACTCACAAGGTCGTTCAGAGTGAAGCCATCGTGACATGTTATAAAATTAATACTCCTGCATGGTGTCGTGGAGTTGTATAAATCCGAGCTTCCGGTAATACGCGTGGCAAAGGCCCCTTTGGAATCTTTATCTCCCCGCCAGAATCTTCTGACGTCATCTCTGTATCTTCCATTCCATTCTGCCCATCTTCCCGGGAATTTGCCCACCTGATAAGCCCCTCCCGCATCCCAGGCTTCAGCTATTATCTTTGCGTTTCTTAAAATCGGGTCCTCTTCAATCCATTCAATGAGAGGGGGGTTGCTGAGCATCTCACCGTTCTGATCGCGCCCCAGAATGGACGCAAGATCAAAACGGAAGCCGTCAACATCCATCTCAATAAACCAGTACCGCAGTGAGTCCACTATCATCTGTCTTACATGGGGGTGATTACAGTTGACGGTATTGCCGCAGCCGGAAAAGTTTTTATATTGAGATTTATCCTTATCAAGAATATAATAAATTGAATTGTCAATCCCCCTGAATGACAGCGTTGGCCCCCGGTGGTCTCCCTCGTGAGTGTGGTTAAAAACAACATCAAGAATTACTTCTATTCCGGCATTGTTGAACTGGCGCACCATCTCTCTGAATTCCTGTACCTGTTCACCGGTTCTACCCCCCGATGAATAACTCGATTTAGGAGCAAAAAAAGCAATTGTGCTATACCCCCAGAAATTTTTAAGTTTTTCACCTGTAATGGGGTTGGTATTTATATTTTCGAATTCATCGAATTCATGGATAGGCAGAAGTTCAACGGCGTTAATTCCAAGTTCTTTCAGGTATGGTATTTTTTCCGTCAGTCCTTTGAATGTGCCCGAAGATGAAACTCCAGATGTCTTATCGGCAGTAAATCCTTTGACGTGGAGTTCATATATAACCAGATCATTTTCCGGTATACGGATGGGTCTTTTCCTTATTTCATTTCTGCCGTTTACAACAATACTCCTCGGGACATATTGAGTGCTCTCTTCAGTGGAGTAAGATACAGCTTCATGGGCATCGTCAAGTATTACACCTCTTGCTTTTGTCAGGTCCCACTTGAAGTTGCCGGTTAATGCACGCGCGTAGGGATCGATAAGGAGCTTGTGTCTGTTGAATCTGTGTCCTTTGGATGGTGTGTATTCGCCGTCTATTCTGTATCCGTAAATCTGGCCATCACCGATCCCCTCAATCCATATATGCCATATGTCACCTGTTTTGTTGAATACCGGATCAAAATCAAAAACAGCATACTCCGAATGCTGTTCAGCAGAATCAAAAAGGAGCAGTTTTACTGATGAAGCATATCTGCTGAATATTGCAAACTGTACTCCGTCGTTGATTATGTTGGCACCGAATGGATGAGGCATACCCGGCGCGGTTTTCAGATTTTCAAATTTATTCATCTTTCACTGTTGCTTTAACTGTAATTTTAATTACTTTGTTGCCAGGATCATTTGTGTAAACATAAATAGTCTTAATGCTCTCTCCGGGTCTCATATCTGTGTGAAATTCAATTTCAAGCTGTCCGCTGCCGCCGGCAGGGATCTCCCTTTCTGAAAGGAGTGTTCCGGTGCAGCCTCAACCTGCTTTAATCCGCTCAATAACAAGTGTGGAACTCCCGGTATTTTTAAAAACAAATGTGTGTTTTTTTGAAGATTCTTTTTCCATCACTCCAAAATCGTAAACTGTTTCTGTAAATTGCGCTTTAGGTTTAGCTTCACAGTATAAAACCGGAAGCAGTAAAAAAAGCATAAGGCAGATAATAATATTTCTCATATTTAAATCCTTTTGTTTAATTAACGGTAATGGTGTTCAGGCGTTATCAATGTTTCGGGACAGGATAACAGGAACGGTCTGTATCTCCTGAAGTCTGATTCTTGTGATAATGAAACTTTTATCAGTAATATCATCCGGATTTTATTGTAATAGAAAAGCTCTATTCTCTTAACTGTATCCGGAATAAATAGTTTTCTATTTGTATAATTTCAGGATGTACATAGTTATATTTATATCGATTAAAATATTAAGTCAATAATTTAATCAATATGACCGTGAATTATTTTAGGGGGGTGCGTATGCTCCACATACGCTAAGAATAAATAATTACAAAAACGCTGCACCCGGAAATAAATAGCTGCCATCGATAATGAAATGTTTCTTAATTATTTAAGAGTATATAATTATTGAATAATGAACTTCATCAAAATCCGGGAAATCAATAAAATCATATTTTTTTTGCATTTAATAAAAAAAATAGTAATGCAATCCGGTTCACTGCCGATAAGTTAAATGATTGATAATAAATTACACTCCTACATGTAATTTTACCAGGTTAAAGGCTTTTGCGGATCGCGCTATCCGCAAAAGCCTTTTTACTTTGCAGGTGTTAATATTTTTTTCAAACGGGATTTTGATTTTTTAAATATTGTTGTTGATAAATCATTCAATATATGTGTTGATCTGCTGTATATAAGCGTATTATTATGATATTTGTTATAAATGAAGAGAATCCTCAGCTCAGGCTGATAAATAAAACTGTAGAAATCCTTAAAGAGGGTGGTGTTATAGTTTTCCCCACAGATACAGTCTATGCCTACGGCTGTGATATAAAAGATAAACGCGCAATAGAAAGAATCTACCGTTTAAAAAAAATGGAGAAGCATAAACCTTTGAGTTTTATTTTTACAACTATATCGGACATTAATGATTATGCCAGGAATATATCCGATGATGCTTATAAAATAATGAAGAAAGCTTTGCCCGGGCCATATACTTTTATATTTAAAGCATCAAAGCTTGTCCCCAAAGTAGTTGTTACAAATCAGAAAACAGTAGGCGTTAGAATTCCCGATAATAACATCGCAATTGAAATTGTCAAGGCTCTCGGCAGGCCGCTTCTGGCTACAAGTGTAAGCAATCATGACGGTAGCTATATAGTAGAACCGAAAGATCTGGAAAAAATTTACCGGAATGAAGTGGATCTTGTTATCGACTGCGGCCCTAAAATATCCTCCCCTTCAACGGTAATCGATATGACCGGAGAAACCTTTCGTGTTATAAGAGAGGGGAAAGGCGAAATATTCTTTACATGAGAAGCACTATCTATTCTTCTGTATTTAAATGAACTTCTTTAGTTAATCAATGAATAACCGATGTTTTAAATAACCGGTAATATTTAACCATTTAAACAGGTTTTTACCAACCGGTATGTTATGAATGACTTTACAATTATTGAGAGGTGTAAAATGTCAGAAGGATTTATGAGTTTCCTCAGAGTGGTAAAAGCGATTGTTTTATATGTCGGCCTTGGTGCCGTTGTGGCTTTTATATTTTATAATTTAAAAAGACGTGACCTTTTCGGGGGTTATATAGGCGGGCTTGTTGTAGGTGTAATCGGAGCTTTAATAGGCGGACTAGTTCTTGATAGCATTTTTTATGATAAGATCGTAGCAATTCTCGATTTTCTTTCAAGAGGTGCAGGTGTTAATCTTATTGCCGGTTTTCTTGGAGCTTACGCTGCATTATATATAATGAACAGATTAAATCACAACAGAGAAAGAAAAAAGTATTAATATCAGTTATGAATAAAAATATAGTTATATGTTTTTTTATTACTGCCTGCCTGTTGTTTTTATCTGCGGAGGATTCTTCTGCAGGTGTACGGAGAATGCTCGGGCCCAACATTACAATGTCATGGGCCTCCTCTTATCTTGAAATTCAGTCAGGTTCCATAACGGTCCGGGACGATACCAATTGGGACTATGCTACTGCTCCGGGATGGTTTTTTGATTATCTTATGACCCCATATATTTCCTTAAGAACAAACTGGTTTTTTTACCCCACTTCACTAAATAGTAATATCAGAGATTTTAATAAAACAAACGGTCAGGTACCGCTCCATGAAGCTGGATTTTCCGTGTTGAGGCATTTTAATCTGAAACCGCTGAATCCATGGTTTGGAGCAGGTCCATTTCTGCAGTTTGCTACACTTGATGATGTTAATACTTATATTGTTCATGCTGTATTGTCTGTAGGTTTTGATTATGAAATAAGTGATGATGTATATTTTTGCCCTGAATTGATGTGGGGGATAGGCGCAAGAATTATAAGCAAAAATGAAGGGGAGGATGTGCAGATAGACGTCCCCACAGGGAGAGGGTTTTCCAGCAGTGGTTTTATTGTTTTTTTAAAGCTGGGTGTAGGGAGAGTTTTTTAAAATAATACTTAAATTCAAGCGGTGGTTATGAAAAGAGAGTTATTTTCAATTATATGTATAGCAATGCTGACTTCATGTGTCAGTAGTCCTGTATATTTTAACAAATCAGAAATAGATAAAAAAAAATCAAAAATTGCAGTACTCCCGTTCCGTGATTACAACAGTAATGACGGGAATAATTCCGGGGAGCTTGTAAGAAGTCTTTTCGAACAGAAGCTCTTACATAAACGATTCAGTGTCATTGAAATTGAGAAAACTTCGTCAAGTGTTGATTATACGGTTTTAAAAAAGAATGAGTATCCCGGGAGCTGGATTATTGAAACAGGTAATCAGCTTGGCGCTGATTATATGATTTATGGTTCTGTCCATGATTACAGAGTATATCAGAATTTAACATCCTTTTTATATATTTTTTCCTGGCTTGAGGTTACGTCATCAGTGGGTATTACTGCCAGAATGGTTTCATGTAAAACAGGGGAGGTGGTCTGGTCCGGTTCTTTTTCAAGGGCTTCATATACTTTTAATGATGCTGCATCTGAAGCTGTTTATGCACTTATCCGGACAATAAAGCTTAATTCTGTAATATCAGAATAATAAAATAAATCTCTGTAGTAAATAAAAAAATGGAACTGTCCATAAAGGGGCGGCATTTTTATTCACCGCAACAGTGGGGCAATGAATAAAAAATTTACAGTCAGTAAATGTATAATAATTAAAAAATCCCGCTGTCGACGGGATTTTTTAATTATTATAATATCCGGTTATTCTTAAATATAATTATGCGGCAAACATATCAACAGATTTAACTTCGGAAATAGGAATGCTCTGGCGGTTATGGTAATTATCTATTGTGACAATCATATCATCAATAATTTCACGATTCTTATATAATTCTACTTCTGTACCATCAGTTAATACAACTACAATGTCCAGGCCTTTTATATCGAGATATTTCTCAAGCAATTCCCTGAATGATTTACTCTTTACTTTTGTTTCTTTCATTAATCCGCTCCGATGATAAGTTATGTCACATATACTTTATCGGCAGTAATGGTTTTTACATAATAATTTTTTTATAGTAGAAGATGAATATATTAAAAAAACATGATTATTTTAAGAGAGGAACAGTGATGGTATCTGCTCATAAACTGGTGTAGAAACTGTTCTACGCCTTGCCAGTGACGCGGCGCAGATAAAATAACACCGGATTTTGAGCAGTAACCAATGATTTGGGAAATTTAAAAAAACCGGTTGTCTTAGTCACAACCGGTTTCCTTTATTAGTATTTCTTTTTTCGCCGGGTCTCTCCGGATGGTTTCCCGGAAAAACCTCTGTCTTTACCCGGTTTTTCTCTATCCGGTCTTGGTCTGTCAGATGTTTCTCTTCTGGGTCTGTCCCTTTCAGGTTTATCTTTGGAGTCATTCGCTCTCTGAACGATGGTTTTTCTTTCGCCCTCTTTGTTATTGAAACTTTTAAGAATCAGTTCGGCATCTTCAAAAGGCACAGTCAGGAAAGAGAAACTCTCCATGACTTTTACATCTTCTATACTGCCGGCTCTAACAGTTGTTTCGTTGGTGATCATCTTTATCAGTGATCTTGTCGATATGCCATCTTTTCTTCCGAGAGAGACAAAGAGCCTTGATGTTCCTTTTCTGTCTACAGAGACTTCATTTATATTTTTATACTGTTTTTCGTTCAGCTGATCCTGGAATGAGTATTTAAGAATAGCTGCGAGTACTTCAACGGGATCGCTCTCTTTAAGTATCGTTTCAGCAGTTTTTAAATACTCGGTATGAGTTTTTTCTTCAATTATCTTTAATACTTCAGCCTGTATTCTGGACTTTTTGATTTTTATTATATCGGAAGCGCCCGGTATTTTTTCTTTTCGAATTGTTGTTTTTGCGATTTTCTGAATGAACATAAGTTTTCTGTATTCATCAGGGCTTATGAAGGTAATCGCAATACCTTTCTTACCTGCACGGCCTGTTCTACCTATTCTGTGAACATAAGCTTCCGGATCCTGAGGCAGAGAGTAGTTTATAACATGGGAAAGATTGTTAACGTCAATTCCGCGAGCGGCAACATCTGTTGCTACAAGTATACTTGTTCTTCTTTTTTTGAATTTATCCAGAGTTCTCTCTCTCTGATGCTGAGATAAATCTCCATGTATCCCTTCAGCGCTGTAACCGCGGTCAACGAGTTTGTTTACAAGTTCATCGACTGCAACTTTGGTTCTGCAGAAAACAAGACCGTAAAAATCAATTTCCATATCTATAATACGGCTTAAAGATTCAACTTTATCTGAATTTGCCACTTCGAAATATATCTGGTCTGTAAGCTCGGCTGTGAGCTGAATATTCTTTGTGATAACAGTTTTAAATTCTTTCATATGCTTTTTTGCGATTTTCAGAATGCTGTCATGCATAGTCGCGGAAAACAGAAGAGTTTTTCTGTTGGGATTGGTTTTGCGGAGTATCTCTTCAACTTCGTCAATAAAACCCATGTTCAGCATTTCGTCAGCTTCATCAAGAACAACATATGATACATCGGCAAGATCTATACTTCTTCTTTTTATATGGTCATTGATTCTTCCAGGGGTACCTACAACAATATCCACACCGCTGTTCAGTTTGCGTATCTGATCTATTATGGACTGACCGCCGTAAACCGGGATTATCTGGAGTTTCTTTTTTCCTTTGAATGAGTTAAGCTCTTCAGATACCTGAATTGCCAGTTCACGAGTGGGAACCAGTATAAGCGCCTGTACTTTTTTAGTTCCGTTATAATTGATTCTTTCAAGTATGGGGAGTCCGAATGCAGCGGTTTTTCCGGTTCCAGTCTGCGCCTGTCCAACTATATCTACGTCTTCCTTAAGCAGTATGGGAATAATTTTTTCCTGAATTTCTGTAGGTTCTTCAAAACCCTTTTTTTTCAGCTCTTTGAGGATGTCTTCTGATAGTCCGAGATCTTTAAATTTTTCTAAGTTCATCTATTCTTCCTGTTTTAATATATGACCATGAGAATATATGCCCTTTAAAATACAATAAGTTTTTAGAGTTATGACGAAATCTGTGTGAATATCGGTATCACTTCAGAATCGGGGAGGGTTCGTTAATGAGGTTTTATCCGGTATTTAACAAAAAAAACTGCTTATAATCAGATTAAGTTTATTTGTTAAATACCGGATAATTATTCGAAGATTATCCGGCAATCTTTTTCCTGTTCATTGCGAATTTGTAAATCAGGAATAATACAAATATCAAAAACAGAATAACAGCCGCTATCGATATATCCTTGTAATACTCTTTCATTAAATCCTGCTGTGCATATAAAAAATAACCCAGCAATGCAAGAATTATATTCCATATTGATGAACCTATGAAAGTATACAAAAGAAAATCTTTCATTTTCATTCCGGCGATACCTGCCGGAATTGAAATCAATTGCCGCACGGCCGGAACAAGTCTTCCTATAAGTGTGGACATAATTCCGTATTTTAAAAAGAAAGCTTCGGATTTTTCTATTGATTCTTTTTTTATAAGCATCATGTGAGCTAATTTTGTCTCAGCGAGAGTATAGATAACCTTCCTCCCCAGAGTTTTAGCCAGATAATAATTTACGAGTGCTCCGATAATACAGCCTGCTGAAGCTGATAGAACAACCAGGTATATGTTTAATTCACCGTTTGCAGCTTTCCATGCTGCAGGGGGGACAACAATTTCGGAAGGGAAGGGTATAAAAGAACTCTCGACTGTCATTAACAGAAATACAGTAGCGTAATTGATGTTATCCATATATAATGCTACGAGACCGGATATGTAGTTCAATATCATTGAAGTTCCTCCATTTTTGTCACATTCTTTCAGGTAGATGTAATTGCAAGAAAAATTATAATTTTCAGGGGAATATAATAGAGGGGGAGACAAAAAAGGCTGCCCGTGAAGGGCAGCCTTTAAAGCTTAATCAGCAGAAGCTGAAAATGTTTTTTATAGTGAAGCCCAGACTATAACACCTGCAAATACAACAGAAACCATAGTCATAAGTTTTATAAGAATGTTAAGAGCAGGACCGGCTGTATCTTTGAAAGGGTCACCAACAGTGTCTCCTGTTACAGCAGCTTTGTGTGCATCATTTTTCTTGCCGCCGAAGTTTCCTTTTTCAATGTGTTTCTTAGCATTGTCCCATGCTCCACCAGCGTTGTTAAGCATAACCGCAAGAGCAAAACCTGTTGTTAAACCACCAACAAGAAGACCCATAACACCGGCAACTCCAATTGTTACACCTGTTAAGATAGGAACAATGATTGCAAGGAGTGAAGGGAGGATCATCTCTTTCTGTGCGCCAGCTGTAGATATTGATACACATGAAGCGTAATCAGGCTTGCCTGTACCTTCCATGATTCCAGGAATCTCTCTGAACTGACGTCTTACTTCGTCAACCATAGCTGCAGCAGCACGTCCAACAGCTTTCATTGACATAGCGCAGAATACGAATGCCATCATACCGCCAAGGAAGAGACCGCAGATGATCTTAGGATTCATAAGTGTAAGGTCATAAGCTGCTGTGAAGTCAGCAATTTTAGCCGCTGAAAGCTGAACAGCTGTGATACCTTTAAGATGAAGAGCTGCTACTTTGTCAGCATCAAGAGCATCTTTTGAGAACATGTAATTTCCAACCTGAATCATCTTTTCGGGAGCATCAACTGCAAATCTTCCAAGCCAGATACGAAGCTCTTCGATGTATGCAGATAAAAGCGCCATTGCTGTAAGAGCAGCAGAACCGATTGCAAAACCTTTACCGGTTGCAGCAGTTGTGTTTCCAAGCATATCAAGTGCGTCTGTTCTTTCACGAACGACAGGATCAAGTTTAGCCATTTCAGCGTTTCCGCCCGCGTTATCCGCGATAGGACCGTAAGCGTCTGTTGCAAGTGTGATTCCAAGAGTAGAAAGCATACCTACTGCAGCAAAACCGATACCATAAAGGCCCTGTGCCATATCTGTAAATCCCCCTGCAAAACCGAATGCGCAGAGAATACCAACAATAATTGTAAGAACCGGGATACCTACTGAGTACATACCAACAGCAAGTCCTTCGATTATAACAGTTGCATGACCCATAGGAGCCTGTGCAGCTATACCTTTTGTAGGAGCGTATTCGTCAGATGTATAGTACTCTGTTGCCTGTCCGATGATAAGACCGGCAAGAAGACCAGCTATAACAGAACCGAATATACCCCATGTTATGAAGTTTATATTAGCCATAAACGCAAGAGCAGCAAGAATAAGAGCTGAACTTACCCATACTCCGATATTAAGAGAGAAAAGAAGGTTTTTCATTGTCGCTTTCTCTTTTGTGCGAACAAGGAAAATACCTACTATAGAGAATATTATACCCATACCTGCAATAATCATAGGAGCAAGAATCGCTCTTAATCCGCCGAATGTAGCAGAGTTCCACTCAACCCATGGAAGAGCAGCACCAAGACATGCTGTTGCAAGGATAGATCCGCAGTATGATTCGTAAAGGTCGGCTCCCATACCGGCAACGTCACCTACGTTGTCACCAACGTTATCTGCAATTGTAGCAGGGTTTCTGGGATCATCCTCGGGAATACCGGCTTCAACTTTACCAACAAGGTCAGCTCCAACGTCTGCTGCTTTTGTAAATATACCGCCACCAACACGGGCAAAAAGAGCCTGAGTAGAAGCACCCATACCGAATGTAATCATGGTTGTAGTGATTTCCACATATTTGTGGTGTGTGTCAATTCCTGCAGGAACAATAGTAAGACCGATGAATGTTAATCCATTAGCCATATGCTCTGCTGTGTAGATAACTTTATCAAGAAGGATATACCATAATGATATATCAAGAAGACCGAAACCAACAACAACAAGACCCATAACCGCACCTGAACGGAATGCAACCTGCAGTCCTCTGTTAAGAGACTCGGATGCTCCCTGTGCTGTTCTGTTTGATGCGTTAGTTGCAGTTTTCATTCCAAGGTATCCGCAGAGACCTGAGAAAAAACCACCTGTAAGGAAGGCTATCGGAACAAAGGGATTCTGGATTCCGAAAAATGCCAGCGCTACAAAGATAGCAGCAAGTATAGCAAAAACTATACCAACAACTTTGTACTGACGGTAGAGGTAGGCATACGCCCCTTCTTTAACGTGACCTGCGATTTCGACCATTAGATCATTACCCGGATTTGCTTTCATCATCATTTTGTAGAATACATAAGCAAATACCAGAGCGGTGAATGATGCTACTGGTGCGATGTAGAATAACATCTCATTCATTATTCATAACTCCTTAGATTTTTTGAATAAAGAGAAATCTCTTTATTTCTTTTAAAATTTTGACCTGCTATTAACAGGATGTTAAGGATTTTTCAAAACAGGCCGTAATATTCTATTCCGGTTCCCTGTTTAACAAATAAAGAAAAATCCTTTTCCCGATATAATAGACTTAATGCTTTATGATTATAAGTTATTGAAAACTATAACCATAACAAAGTTTTTTCAGCAGGCTATAAGTGACGTTAAAGCTGAAGTGTCAATTTCTATCCTGCTCTATTCCAAAATAAAAAATGTGACTTTTTTTAATTACTAAAGGTTGATTTAAGGTTCTGATGTCAATAAAAAAATTGGACGTAAAAGTAGGGCTATGTAAATAAATTATCAGTTTACATGCTGCGAGTTCGAAGCGGGGATAAAGTAAAATTCTTCCCCATTATGTATAATCAACTATATTTTGTACCGCTCTCAAAAATGCAATTATTTTTTAAATGATATTAAAAAATAATAAAATTAATCCCTTTGATTTTATTATTTTTTGCTGTTTAATTCTTTTTGATAAGCTTTCCATCCCGGGCACCATTTTGTATGCCATCTCCAGATTTTAGACATGATGCTGTGCGGATTCTTCTCGGCCTTTAATCTCATTGAGCATGTTTCACATTTAGCTCCCATGATATAATCTCCTCTTAATATTGAATTCACCGGATTTTAAAAATTATTCAGGATACCTGTTTTCCTTAAATCCCGGGTTTATAAACGGTTATTATTAAGTATGATTCTGAACTGAAGTCAATTATAATAATTCCGATGAAAAATTGCTACGGGAATTATCATCAGCAGCAGATTATTTCCGGGGGTGCGTATGCTTCGCGCTGTGCACCAGGATATATATTACCATCATTTCTTTGAATAGTCTTAAAATTAATAAACTTGACTGTATACATTGAATTCAATAGTTAAATACAGGAATTTATATGAAAAAAGAAATTATACATTTTGCTCATGCAAACGGATTTCCCGGCGGGAGCTACAGCAGGCTGCTCTCTCACTTTACTTCAGCTTTTGATGTCATTGCTGTTGACCGTCTTGGTCATAGTGAACAATTTCCTGTAAACAATAACTGGTCCAATCTGGCCGATGAGCTTATTCACAATATTGAGGAAAAAGCTCATGAACCTGTTATCGGTGTAGGGCATTCTCTCGGGAGTATTCTGACTTTTATGGCGGTAAACAAGAGACCGGATCTTTTCAAATGTGTTATCATGCTTGACCCCCCTTTTTTCTGGGGGTATGCCGGGAGACTTTTTTATCTCCTTAAGGTAACCGGCATGGCTGATAGATTTACCCCTGCCAATAAATCCGGAAGGCGGCGGAGATTCTGGAAAGATATGGATGAAGTAAAAAAATATTTTTACAGCAGAGAGCTTTTCCGTGCCTTTGATCCTCAGTCACTTGAGTATTATATTAAGCATGGAGTAAGGGAGTGTGACGGAGGATTTTCTCTTCACTATGATGTACACAAAGAGGTGCAGATATTTCAGACTATGCCTGATAATATAAGTTCATACAAAAGAGTACGGGGGGTTCCCGGATCAATAATTTATGGAGAGACAAGTCATGCGGTCCATAAAAGATCCCTCTCTAAATTTATTGAAAGGCATAAGTTTAATATAACAACTGCTCCCGGAGGGCACCTCTTTCCCCTGGAAAAACCTGACGAGGCTGCTGAAATTATTCTTCGTGAAATAGACTTTTTTTTAAGCGGTGCTCCTGCGGTAAACTCGTTTAAATAAATTGAACATACCTGTTTATTATTTGCATATTAAATAAAACTCAACAATATATTGAATACGCAAATGCTTATAAACTGGAGTGAGATTGTCCTCCGCCGCGCCTGTGGCGAGGCGGAGATAAAATACAACAGGTTTTTGAGCAATTACGTGAATCCATTCTCCGTTTATAAAAAAAAGTGCTTGATATTGCTGATTTTACTCTAAAGATCAGCATGTCTCTTTATTTATATTGATGGAGAATTGAATGATAAATCCCGGAAGAAATCAGCTGGCGCTTATACTCGATTCAGAAAAACCTGAGACTGTAATAAATGAAGTTCAGTCAATTTTTTTCCACAGCTATAAACTGGAATCATTTGAAAAAATTGAAAATGCTTTTAATCATATATGTTCGCTTTTTAATGGAAAATTAAAGGGGTACAGAGCCTGTAACACTGAGTATCATGATCTTAAGCATACCCTTGATGCCTTTCTTGCCGCTGCAAGGCTGATTGACGGTAGAAATATAACCTCCGGTATATACAATGAGGATAAGGCTGTATCTCTGCTTCTTGCCGCGCTGCTTCATGACACAGGCTATATTCAGGAGGAGTCCGATACTGACGGAACCGGTGCAAAATACACTTCGGTCCATGTTAAAAGAAGTATTGAATTCACAGAAAAAAATGCCGGACTGTTTCAGATCTCTCCCCGGGAGACAGCTGAGATTTCATCTTTTATTGCATGCACCGGAATTAAATCGGACTATATCGCCACTCTTAATAATGAAGATCGTATCGGAGGGTGTATTCTCGGTACGGCTGACCTTATAGGTCAGATGTCGGACAGGGCATATCTTGAAAAACTTCTTTTTCTTTATTATGAGTTCAGTGAAGCCGGAGTGGAGGGATTTGACACAACATTTGATATCTTAAGAAAAACACTATCTTTTTATGAATCAACAATGGACCGCCTTAACATTACACTTGACAAGAGTTACAATTTAGCCGGAGATCATTTTAAAACAAGATTCGGAATTAACGAAAATCTTTATATGACAGCTATTGAAAAGCAGATGGATTATCTGAAGACAATAATTGACGATGAAAGTACAAACTTCCGGAATAAACTTAAAAGACTGAACGTTGAAGGGATTGAAGAGCGCTATAAAATCCATCCTCATTAATTAATGATAATAAAAAAACTTGCCATGTCAGCTTCATATTTTTTATCATTTGATCTGTCTGAATTAATGTGACAGTACAAAAAATAGTGGTAAAATTTTTTTCTGTTTCGCCTCCGGCGCACTGGAGGCAAAATCCTGCCACTTTTAAACAGTTGTGAATTAATACGAAGGTAATAAAAATGGAAAATAATAACGGTCAGTGCAGAAAAGAGTACTCTGTTGAACTGTCAGATAAAGTGGTAAAACTGATGAAGCTTTTTCTCGGGAAAAAGCTCAGCAGTTTTCCGATTCAGTGCGTTACAAAATGGATGGACGGAACTCTTCTTGAAGTCGAGAGAGGTGTTATTTCCATGTCGGTAATAGTGAGGCCCGAAATGACTAATCCCGGAGGTTATCTTCACGGAGGTACTCAGGGTGCAATGCTTGATGATGCCATGGGGACAGCATGTGCAACCCTCGGTTACGAAACTGCATTTCTCTCCACAAATCTTAACATCGATTATCTTGGAACGGCAAAAGCCGGTGATGTTGTTACAGTACGGGCTTTTGTTTACCGTGAAGGTAACTCCCTTATGCATGTGGTCGGTGAAATAAAAAAAGATGATGTTGTAATAGCAAAGGGGCAGTCGAATGTATTCATTTCAAATCAGCCCGCCGATTATGTTAATTTTATAAAGAATTTTAATATTTGAATAGGGATTTAATCTTCTTTGAGAGCTGATTTATTGGATATGGTTTTTCAATAAAGCCGGCTGCTTCGGGATTTTTAAATCTCTCAATAAGATCATTTGAATACAATCCCGGCGTTATTGAATTTATCAGCCGATATCAGAAACTGGGTCATATCTGTTTTTCTGTACTATTTTCATGAAACGGTAGTGGTTTATTTTTGGGGGCGCAGCGCGAAGCGCTGTGCCCCCAAAAATAATTTGCTATCTCATGAAACTTTATTGTGAAATTACAGACCAAATACTTACTGGTGCTTAATTTAATTCTGATGGATTACCGGAAATGAAAAGTATAATTCAGGATCAGATATATGATATAGAGAAAAGGGTTGCTGAGCTTAAATTTCTTGAACGGGATTTAATCAAAGAGAGGGATATAGCCCGTTTAAAATCTCTGGATAAGGCCGAGAAATCCGATGCTGTGAAAGATGTTTTAATGAGCTTTTTTTCAGCACCACTCAGGGCTGAACGAAAGGAGCTGCTGGTTAATTCCTTCCCGTCAAAATTCACTGGCAGAGATGACGATGAATTTATGTGTGAGGTGAGGGTGGAGATCCGTTTTAAACCCGTTGTTCAGAGTCAAGATTATAATGAGCTTGCCTTATATGTATATCTTAACAACGGATTTCAGATTGATGAAGTACGGGATATAGAGAAAGAGATAATGGATAAACTTGTTGAAATAAGAAAAGATGTATATGAATTGAAAGAGTCAAAAAAGTCTCTAAAACAGAATAATTGAAGGTAAACATGTCATATTTAAATTTAATCGCGACTTCAGCTTTCGGCCTTGAGTCAATTGTAGTTCATGAGCTGAAAAAGATAGGTGTTGAAAAAACAGAGGTGGAAAACGGCCGTATCAATTTTCAGGGAGATTATTCCACTATAGTAAAATCGAATCTTTGGCTGCGCTGTGCCGATAGAGTTCTTATTAAGCTTGCAACTTTTAAAGCTTACGATTTTGAACAGCTTTTCCAGGGAGCTCTTGCTGTTGAATGGGAGAATTTTATTCCTGTCAACGGGAAGATGCATGTAATAGGGAAGGCTGTTAATTCAAAGCTCCACAGTGTTCCCGATTGCCAGGCTATTGTAAAAAAAGCAATTGTTGAGTCTATGAAGAGAAAACATAATCAGGAGTGGTTCGATGAATCCGGGCCGACGTACAGGATCGAAATCTCCATGCTGAAAGATGTGGCAACACTTACCCTTGATACATCAGGTGACGGTCTGCACAAAAGAGGCTACAGGGAAGCGCAGGGTGAGGCGCCTTTGAAGGAGACCCTGGCAGCCGGTCTTGTAGATCTAAGCAGATGGAAACCGGATAGAGTCTTTGCTGACCCCATGTGCGGCTCAGGTACAATTCCCATTGAAGCTGCAATGAAAGGAAAGAATATAGCACCGGGACTTATACGGAGCTTTTCTTCAGAAGAGTGGCCCGAAATATCCGCATCGTTATGGAAGACTCACCGTGAAGAGGCCGAGGATCTTATCAATAAAAATCCCATGGAAATTCTTGCATCGGACATAGATAAACGGGTATTTGATGCAGCTGTAAATAATGCAAAAAAAGCAAGAGTAGGGGATTGTATAGTATTTCAGAAAAAGCCCATGAGTGAATTCAGCAGCAGTAAAAAATACGGCTGTCTGGTATGCAATCCTCCCTATGGGGAGCGTATGCAGAGTGAAAGAGAAGTTCACGAATTATACAGTGAAATGGGTAGAGTGTTTTCAAAACTCGATTCATGGTCAATATTCATAATGACTTCTAATGAAAATTTTGAAAAGTCCTTCGGAAGAAGATCGGATAAAAACAGAAAACTTTATAACGGTAAGATTAAAACACATCTCTATCAGTACCTTGGAGAGCTCCCGCCCAGGAAGTAGTTTGAGTATATATCTTCAGCCCCCTTGTTTCGATTGTTTTATTTTTTAATTTCTCATAAACATATGGTAATTTGCTCTCCACTGCGTTACCGGCATGGTGGAGGCAGAAAGCTGCCGGTTTCCGGGTAGAATTCTATTTCACTTTTTTAAAATAGTTTTCAACTTCTTTGAAATAAAGTTTATGTCCCTCACTGTTTATATGGAGTTCATCAAGACATATTAAGTTAACATCAATATCAGGTTTAACAGGATCTATTATTGTTACGTTGTCATATCGTTCAGAAATTTCATGATAAATGCTGTTGTATAAATCTATGTTCTGTTTGATGAATGGGCTTTTGCTCAGATATAAATCTGTTGGCTTTAAAATTTTAATAATCGCAAGTTTCACATTCAGTTTTGCGCATCTCTCTGCAAAATTAGATACGTTGTATCTGAATTGTATGTGATTTACATCTGTAAACTCAGGATTTCTTCCTCTTTTTGCTTTAACCGCTTTAATGTAATCGGATCTGATTTTTGCGGGTAGATACGTATTTATAAATTTTTTTTCAAAGCCGTTCTTTTTAAAAAGTCTCGGTGCGCATTCAGCGAGACCCTGCTGTAAAATTACTCTGTCCGGTGTGTACAATTCCAGCAGATCAAATCCTCCTCCCCCTTCCTGTACAAGACGCATCGATGTTGATCCGCGTGCAGGTCTGTCAATCACGTCAAATTCCATGAACCTGTTTTTAAAAAGATAAATCCATGTATCTTCATATTTTACATTCTGTCTCGGCATGGAAACAGAATCGGTAATGATCATAATACGTTCTCTTTTACTCATTAGAATCCAATCCCCTGTGGAGTTATTCGAAACCATCTGCTTTTGTGGTTTTGATGCTGCCCGAATCCGTAGTTTTATTTTAAAACTTCTGAAAGTTTTTTCTGGAGATCCTGAAGCTGAAAAGGCTTCTGAAGAAAACCTGAAATGCCTGCATCTGTAAATTTTTCCGTTATATCGTTTTCGCTATATCCGCTCATCAATATTATTCTGCTTTCAGGGGAGATTTTTGAAATCTTTTTAAAGGTTTCAGCCCCATCCATGTGAGGCATGGTAAGATCCAGAAGTACAATCTTTAATGAGCCTTTTTTATTTTCGGTAAAATCTTTAATTTTACTAATTGCATCCATCCCGTCAAATGATGTCAGGACAGTAAATCCGATTAGTTCAAGCATGGAAGCTGCAACGGTTCTAACTCCCTCTTCATCGTCAACAACCATGACATAACCGTCATGCGTCAGGTTTTCATCCGGTATGTTTTCATCATGTATATTTTTTTCATTTTCATTTATTGCAGGAAAAAATACTGTAAAAGATGATCCCTGTCCGGGTCTGCTTTTAACAATAATGGAACCTCTATGCCCTCTTACAATACCTATAATGGCTGCAAGTCCAAGTCCGCGCCCTGTGAATTTGGTGGTAAAAAACGGATCAAAGAGATGTGAAAGTGTTTCATCGGTCATACCGCAGCCGGTGTCTTCCACTTTAATCCACGAATACAGACCGTCATTTATGTCTTCATTAATCCACGTTGTTGCAAGGTCTTTCTTTGTAAAAAAACCGCTTCCCGTTGACAGTATTACATCTCCTTCAGATTCATTAAGTGCTTCAGACGCATTGATTATGAGGTTCATTATAATCTGTCTTATTTGTGAAGGATCTGCCTCGATCCATGGGATTTCATCTGCAGATTCTACGGTAAAATTTATTTTTTTTGAAATTGAAACTTCAAGTATATTCAGCATTTCATTTATAATTTCATTGAGTTTTACTTTTTTAAATTCAGAAATTCCTTTTCCGGAATAAGCAAGAAGCTGAGAACATAGGTCTGCTGCTCTCCTTGATGCCAGAATTGCATTATCCAGATATTTCTGCTGGAAACCGGAAGAGGTGTAAGTCTGGATTGCAAGATCAATGTTGCCCATAATTGCAGAGAGAAGGTTGTTGAAGTCATGCGCGATCCCTCCGGCGAGAACACCAAGGCTTTCAAGCTTCTGGGTATGACGAATTGCCAGTTCTATATCCCTCGCAGCAGTTACATCTCTTGAGAAACCTACAATCCGGGAGTACTCTTTATCCTGATCAAATATCGGTACAAGCAGTGTTCTGAAAACTTTTTTTTCACCATCAAGAAAAACCTCCTCTTCGTAGGACATTGCATTACCGCTTTTAATGCAATTATTGTAGTTTTTTATAACCGGCGCTGATAATTCAGGCGGAAGGATTTTATCAATGTATTTTCCGGCAACCACATCGTTGCCCAGGCCTGTATTTTTTTCATGAGCCGGATTAACATTTTCTATGAAAAAAGAATCATTATCTTTTTTTAACCAGAATATTGAATCGGGAGTATTATTGTAAATCCCCTGATATCGCATAACTGTATCATTCAATTCGTCTTCAGTTTTTCTGAGCTTTTTTATTTCAAGTTTTAAATCCGATGTTCTTCTGGAAACCTCCCGCCTTAAAATAAAAATCCAGAAAAAAGCAGTAAGAATAATTATTAAGAGAGTTGAGAGAACTGCAGCAAAAGTATACATATATTTTTTAAAGAATGGCTCTCTTGTATCGATGGGGATTCCGAGCCATTTATCATGTATCTTTTTGAGTATGCCTGAATGCTCTGCAAATTTAATTCCTTTGTCTATTATCGATGCAAGATGAGGGTTGTCCAGTGATACTGCAACGCAGTCAAGCCCTTCATACAGCGGAGGTTCGATTCTTTTAAGCAGAGCTCTTTCATTTTTCGAATATAGAAAATGAAGTACCGGCTGTTTATCTCCAATCATTGCATCTGCTTTGCCGGAAATTACCAGTTGAATCGCATCATAAAAATCAGCAGTACGGATTAACTCACCCTTGATGTTATTCTGACCAAGCCACTCTTCCGCATAATCATCAACCATAACGGCTATTTTTTTATTCTGAAGATCTGCTGCGCTATTTATATCAGGTCTTTCTGTTTTGATGAAGATTATTCCGGGAATAATAAAGTAGGGGGAGGTGAGTAGAAAATTTTTCCTCCTTTCAGGGCTTGCAAAGAGGCCGGCAATTGCATCAACTTTTCCTGCATTGAGAGCGGTCTGTATCTTCCCGTGTTCCATTGGAATAAATTCTATATTGAATCCGGTTTCTGTTGCTATCCAGCGTAATAGTTCTATGCTCATGCCGGCACTCGATCCGTTTTTGAGAACAAATTCAAAAGGGGGATAGTTTGTCTCTGCAGCAAAAACAATTACATTTTTATTGGCAAGATATTCTCTTTCAGCTCTGTTAAGTTCTATCGAGGTTTCAGCTCTGCATGAATTAAATAAAATCAGAATGGGTAGCAGGATATAAAGTTTAATATTTAAAGATTTTTTAAAATCGGATTTATTATTTTTATTTCCGTATGGCATATAATATTACTTTTAGTCAGTGAAAGTTTTCATTTTTTGCTGCTATCTGACCACAAAATAGTTCTTAAAATTTTCGTGAAGTTTGCTGTAAAAGAGCTGATGTTCCGCATCACCTGTCCTGCCGAAATAGTAGATAAGAAGCTGTGCTGCCTTGACAATAAAGACATTCAGCTCTTTCCCCTTCATCCCCTTTACAATCTCGGAATTGCCAGATTTTATCATCTGCCGGCCGATATTAATGTGTTTCATAAAAGTATTTATCTGAATTTTCAGGCTATCAGGGTCATTGTGAAGAGCATCGTCAATCTTCATCATATCCAGGGAACCGCTCAACAGGTAGAACTTTTTAATACTTACTATTGATGATGTTATCAGTGACTTATTATAAGCATTTTTTAATTTTTCTTTTATAAGTTCAAATGCCTTAAGTTTCTGATTATCCGATTGAGGCAATTCACCTGTTATATTTCTGTAGAGATTGAAGGTGATGTTCTGAACATCCATGCAATCCTGATCTGAGGATAGAATGGCTGTGAGTTTTTTGAAGTTTTCAGGATTTCTCTCAAGTATTTTCATATACAGATCTATCCCTTTGATTGCTTCAGTAAAAACAGTGATATTTTTTGATTTAAAATCGTGCTGGGATATGTACTTCATCGCTTCAATAATCATTGATGATTGTGCGGTCAGTAATAAAGCATCCATATCTGGTGAAAAATCTGCCGAGGTCCGTTTTTGAGCTGAGCAATCCGGTTCAGAAATGTCTTCATCGGGAATAAGTTCTTCGTCAAAATTATCAGTATCTGAAGAATCAATTTTATCATTTTTAACATCCGGCTCAGAATCGAACAGGAAGAAATCATCACCGGATTCCGGCAGCTCTTCATCCATTAAAGAATCGAATTCAAATTTATCTGAACCGCTCATAAATACCCCTTTTAACCTTCAATTATATCGTATACAAGATTAAAAGATATGTTACTTCGATTAAAAAATTGTCTTTAACTTCGTTATAATCCCATGTTTTCCCGTTTACAACCATTGATCCGGCGTATTCAAGAGTATCTGCATCGTAAAGTTTTACTTCTTTGATTTCAGAGTTTTCCATAAAAACACCATCTTTATTTATTTGTTGTCATACTCATTTATGAATCATAATAATATCAGTGAGTATTTTTACCATTTATGGTAAGACTATTCTTATTATTCATGTTTTTTTTCAACATATTTTTTATTATCAGTGAAATTAGAGTAATAATAAAATGACTCTGCATAATTGCTGCATCTTCAAATAAATATCTAATCATAAATTGGTGGTTAAATTACTATTCACACCAACTAAGCCCCCGTACTCCGGTTGCTGGGAATGCAGAATCATTGCCGACGCCCGGGGTGTGCGAGCTTCAACATCATTTTTTGAGCAATTACCCGAATTAGGTAATCTATAATAAATTGCAGCTTGACATTTTTTCTTTATCACCTTATTGTATATTAAAAATGGTAAATTATGTTTATTAAACCTAATATTGAAAAGATCAAAAATGCCGGTCAGATTGACAGATTAATTCAGCTGTTAAATCACAGGAAAGCTCAGATCAGAGAAGCTGCCGTTATCGCTCTTTATGAAATTGCAGGCACAAATGCTGATGTGCTGGGGAAAATGCGGGTTTTATTATGCGATAAGGACACCAAAGTCCGGCACCGTACAGCTCTTATCTTTGCAAGAATGGGTGATGCCGGAGTAATTGAGAATCTTAATGAAATAGTTGCGCATGGTACGGTAAATGAACAGGTGGAAGTTATGCGGCTGCTTCCGCACTACTACAGCAAAGAAAATGAAAATATTACAAAAATGCTTGCTCTGGCTTTGAAAGATAAGAAGCCCTCAGTTCAGATTGAAGCCATCCGGTCAATCGGGGAGATGGAGATTGATACAATGGCATTCTATCTTCTGGAATTTGCCAATCATAGTGTTGCAAAATTCAGACTTGAAACAGTTATTGCTCTTGGACGAATAAAAAACCCCATGGGTGTAGATGTTCTTATTGGTGCTCTCACAGATTCAAATCCCGAGGTGCGTAAAATTGCCGAAGAGTCTTTAAAAAAAGTGGGAACGGATAAAGCACTCGGATCCTTGAAGGATGCTCCTTTTATGCTTATGGTTAAAAATATGAATGAGAGTGTTTCAAAAAGACTCACCACTGTTGTTAACATAGGGAAGCAGAAAAAGGAGTTTGGGCTCCCTCTGCTGCATAAAGCATGTTATGATGATTATAAAAATATCAGAATAGAATCTATTAAATCGATTGCCATATTGAAAGATAACTCGTCGCTCCCGACTTTGATAGAGCTGCTGCAGGACAAGTATTATGATGTACGGATCGAGACCATCAAAGCTTTAACCCGCTTCAACTCTACAATCGCGCTTGATGCTTTAAAAAGTGCCAGAACTGATCCCAATACCAACGTAAAACTTGAAGCAAAAAGAGCTTACGCGGCACTAAGCTCAAGATTGAACATACATGATAAAAGTGAATAGTAATACAATATTAAATATTTAAAAAAAACATACCCTTTCTAAGCTTCTATAATTATTTTTCTTGACTCCCTTCTGTTTATGTATTAAATTTTTACATCGAGTGAAATTTCTGTTAACTTTTCTGTCAGCAATGTAAGACAATATAATTAAGAAAAATATAATATAACTGAATGATAATAACATTATTACTAATAGCATTATTCTTATCTTTTTTGGGGCATATATATTCATTAGTAACATATGTAACTACCAGATCTGAAAGATCCTTAAGGGCATTTGTTAAGACAACCATGAGTAATATCATGATTGCCGGAGCCTGTATAGTGTTGTTTATGTCAAGACCTGATCTCTTGTTTCAGGTTGATGTACCGAAATTGTTATGGATAATATCCGGATTTATAATGGTTGTTACTCTTATGGTTAAGATAAAGATTTTCATAAGGATATACAGGAAGGCGCAGGATCCGGATAACTATCATATAAATTTTTTCGGTAAAAAAGTGCTCCATTCATCTGTTGTAAGCCGGATAGAGCTGGCAATCTTTTTCGGTACGATCCCTTTCTTTTTAATGTCGGGAGCATATTTTATTGCAAGACTGGTCAATTTTTTTTTGTACAAACACCTTTAACATTTTTAAACAAATAGGTCTTATTGTATAGTAGCACTCTCGGAGTGTAAATAAATAGATGGAGGGATATTATGGCGTTTATTAACTACAGAGCTAAAGAGAATTCACTTAAGTGTGAGTCCTGTAAATTCAATTTTGTACATAATTACAGCACTAAAATTGATGATAAAGGTCTTGTGAACTTTCTTGATCTTGATGACAAAGTTGAAAAAGCTTTGAAGGCCAGTGCAAGAGGGGCAATGTGGGCAACCTGTAAAGCCTGCCCTTATAGAAAAGATTTTGAAAAAATGTATGGCGTAGAGCCTGTTAAATATTTTTCAGCTGCTTTAGGTTGATAGTTAGAAAGAAAAGCTGCCGGAAGAGATAAAATCCTGTCCGGCAGCTTTTGTTATCCTGCCGAAATTCAGATTGTGTGTAAAGTGGATTTCTCTTCTTTGCTTTATATTTTATAGTTCAAACTGCAGATATATATTTCCGGTTATACAAATCATGCCTGAAGATGCTATGTTATCTGCTCCTGCTGCTGATTTTTTTTAACTCCGCTTTAAGCTCATATTTTTAGTTGAATTTTTTGTATAAAGAATTATTATTTTATAATAAAGGAGAATTATATGCCGAAAGTATTATCTCATGATGAAAAAGTTGTGTTAATTGGCATCTGCAGATATGTCATTAATTCTGATGGTGTTGTTACCGATTCTGAACTGGCAACAATGAATCAGATCGCTGAAGAGATAGGATTTGATGATTACCAGAAAACATTTGATGAATCGGACCGGTTAATCACTTCGATTGATGATCTGCAGGAGAAAATTGACAATTTAAAGAAAAGCAGTAATCAGCGTAAGATTCTCGAGTACGCAATTCAGCTTTCAAGGTGTGACGCATGTATTAAAAGCGATGAGGTTGATATAATTGTATACGCCGCAGATTCGTGGGATTTTGATATAAAATCATTAATGAAATAATAAACAATTCAGGAGATGTTAGATGCCGTATAATGTTAAGACACTGGGGGATAGAAAAGTTAAGTCCCCGCTTATTGAAAAATTTAAACTCAATGAAATGAATTTTGTCCGCGACAGCAAAAGAATGCTTTTTAACGTAATGCTCGAAACTGAAAATACGGAAAGTGTTGATACCGAACATACATTTGAACTGGCTGGTCCGAGAGAATATATACATTTCAAGCCCGAAGAGACGCGCTCGGCTATTGTAACCTGCGGGGGTCTATGCCCCGGATTAAATGACGTCATAAGATCAATTGTTATGGAATCATGGTACAGGTACGGAGCAAAAAATATTCTCGGTATACGGTATGGTTACAGCGGATTGCATCATGATGCCAGATTTGAACCGATTCAATTAACACCTGACATCGTAAGGTCAATACATATGGAGGGTGGTTCAATTCTAGGATCCTCCCGGGGCGGTACCGATGATATGGAGATGCTGGTGGATACCCTGGAACGGCTTAAAATCAACATTCTGTATACAATCGGTGGTGACGGTACTCTTCGGGGAGCACATCATATAGCCGAGATTGCCGAAAGAAGGAAATTAAACATAGCAGTTGTCGGTATTCCCAAGACCATAGATAATGATATCAGTTATATCCAGCGCTCTTTCGGTTTTGAAACAGCCTTTTCAAAAGCTGTTGATTCCATCGTTGCGGCACATGTTGAGGCAAAGGGCGCGCCTAATGGCATAGGTCTTGTGAAATTAATGGGAAGGAATTCAGGATTTATTGCGGCAAACGCGACCATGGCAATGAATGATGTTAATTATGTTTTTGTTCCGGAGGTTTCATTTGAACTTGACGGGGAGAACGGATTTTTAAAGCATCTTGAGGAGAGGCTTCTTGAAAGGCAGCATGCTGTTATCTGTGTCGCAGAAGGAGCCGGACAGGATCTTATACAGAAGGACCATGATTGCTGCGCTAAAGACGCATCGGGTAACGTTAAGCTGAAAGATATAGGTGTTTTTATGAAGGAGAAGATTGAACAGCATTTTAAATCAAAAAAAATTGAAATAAATCTTAAATATATAGATCCAAGCTATATTATCAGAAGTGCACCTTCTGTACCTAATGATTCAATTTTCTGCGCACAGCTGGGGCAGTACGCAGTTCATGCCGGAATGGCGGGGAAAACGGATCTTGTTATTGGTCAGTGGAATAATAACTACACTCATGTTCCTATCGATCTTGCAATCTCAATAAGGAAATGCATTAATCCAAACGGAAGATTCTGGTTTGCTGTTATGGATGCAACGGGTCAGCCGGATAAGATGATTAATTAATTATCTTTCAGAGAAAGAACTAATTTATAATTAACCCGGAGCTTTCCGGGTTTTTTTATGCTCATATTGATTGTTACCTGTCATGGACTAAATTTAAGTCTTGAAATAATTTATATATTGATTATAATTTAAGTATGGAAATAATTGAAAAACAAAGGATTCACAAACTTAATGATTATGATTTCACCAGCGGTAATTATGTGCTCTATTGGATGCATCTGTCACAGCGGGTTCATTATAATCACTCTCTTCTGTACGCCGCTTCTCTTGCGGAAACCCTCAAGCTCCCTCTTCTGGTATTTTTTGGATTAACAGATAATTATCCTGAAGCAAATTTGCGTCATTATCAGTTTATGCTTGAGGGTCTGGCTGAAGTTTCCAGGGAGCTGAAAAAAAGAAAAATTAAAATGATAGCATGGATAATTGATCCCGTTCAGGGTGCTATCAGTCTATCCGCTGATGCCGCCGCTGTTGTAACTGATTTCGGATACCTTAAGGTGTCGAAGGACTGGATATTCCGTGCGGCTCAAGGGATTAAAACAAAGTTTGAAGCAGTAGAATCTAATATAATTGTTCCTGTTGAAATTGCATCAGTGAAAGAGGAGTATGCAGCTGTAACATTCAGACCGAAAATAATGAAGCTGATTAATTTGTATCTTACAAAGTTAAAAGATGTAAAAGTAAGCCGTTCCTCTCTTGATTTTAAATTAAAAGGTGTTGATCTGAACAGTACTGAATTGATTCTCAGAGAGTTGAAAATTGATAATTCAGTTTTATCCGTTGATTGGATTAAAGGAGGAACTTCACAAGCTGTAAAGCTGCTTAATAGTTTTATAAAAAATAAACTTCATGAATATCCTGAAAAAAGAAACCACCCGTCACTGGATTTTTCGTCACATATGAGTCCCTATCTCCATTTTGGACAGATCTCCCCTGTTTATATCGCGCTTAAGGTGCTTGGGACGGAATCCTCAGGCCGTGATGCATTTCTTGAAGAACTGATTATCAGACGGGAATTGAGTTTTAATTTTATTTATTATAACAAGGAATATGATAATATTAATTCCCTGCCGAACTGGGCAACGGAGTCGTTATTGAAACATGAATCCGATCATAGAGAAATTCTTTATACAAAAATTGAATTTGAAAAAGCACAGACACATGACAAGTACTGGAATGCAGCTCAGAATGAACTTATCTCTACCGGTAAAATGCATAATTATATGAGAATGTATTGGGGGAAGAAAATTATTGAATGGACCGAAGGGCCCGATTCAGCTTATGAGTATATGGTTTATTTAAATAATAAATATGCTCTGGATGGACGTGATCCTAACAGTTACGCCGGAATAGCCTGGTGTCTGGGAAAGCATGACCGGCCATGGGGCGAGAGGGCGATTTTCGGCAAGATAAGATATATGAACGATAAAGGACTTGAGAGAAAATTTGATATGATTCCTTATGTGAATAAATATTCAGATTCAGATGAGAAATAATTTGCTATCCAGCCATAGATGAACTGCTGATTTTTTTTTCTTTACTTAAATTCCGCGTGATTATAATAATAGATAAAAATAATTTATCAGGATAAAATATGTCTGCGTTTAAAGAGATTACACGGATACTTTCTGAAATCAGCAAGCCGGAAGATATAGAAAAATTTTTGATAGAAATTATGACAGAAAATGAAAGGAAAGATTTGTCATTAAGATGGGATCTTATGAGAAAGCTGCATGAAGGTATACCTCAGAGAGCCATTTCTGCTGAACTTGGAATAAGCCTGTGTAAAATTACACGAGGATCAAAAATACTTAAGTCAGAAGACTCTATTATAACAAAGATTTTAAACGGCAAAATGAAATAGTAATGATTGATTAGAACAAGGGGCTGCAGCCCCTTGTCCTATATGAAAGGATCTATTTTGTCCCGAAAAGTCTGTCTCCTGCATCACCAAGTCCCGGTATTATATACTTGTTATCATCCAGAAATTCATCAACATTACCTGTGAAAATCTGAACATCAGGGTGAGCCTCTTCAACTGTCTTTATCCCTTCAGGCGCGGATATAATCGATATAAATACAATATTGGTAAATCCTTTAGCTTTAAGAAGATCAATTGTCGCGACGACAGAGCCTCCCGTTGCGAGCATTGGATCTATAAGAAAAACAAGGGGATTTTTCATATCTTCGGGAAGTTTGCTGTAATACTCAACGGGCTGTTTTGTGTCATGATCTCTATACATCCCTACAAATCCTACCCGGGCATTGGGTATAAGTGTAAGTATTCCATCGAGCATGCCTACCCCGGCACGAAGAATCGGAACAACCACTATTTCGTTGCTCATCCTTTTCCCGGTCATTTTGCCCATGGGTGTACGTATTTCACAGTCTTCGACTTCAATATTTTTCAATGCTTCATAGCATATAAGCATTGTAATCTCGTTTGCAAGTTCTCTAAACTCTTTATGCTTTGTATTTTCATCGCGCAAAGCTGTAAGTTTATGCTTAAGAAACGGATGATTTATTTCATGATACATACGGAACCTCTTTTTGTTTTGTATTTATTTAGTTGAGTAATATACCTTTTGCCGCTCTTATCCCGGAAGCCCATGCACCTGTAATGCCGCGGCTTGTACCTGCACCGTCTCCAATCATGTATATGTTCTCTTTGACTTTAAAATATTGATCTATAAAGTCCGGTCTGATTGCATAGGTTTTTATTTCGGGGTAATAGATGATAGTTGAAGGGTGAAGTATGCCTGGTATAATAGTATCAAGGAGTTTCATCGATCTCCATATGTCACGGAGTATCTTTGATGGAACTGCAAGACTCAGGTCGCCCGGTGTTGCATTTACAAGAGTCGGTTTAAATGAGTAGAGATCGTCATTGAAAGTCTCTTTCTTGGATCTTTTGCCAAGCCGGAAATCTCCAATACGCTGCATCATCGGCTGTCCGCCTGAAAGCTGCATTGCCATCTGCCCCAGGATTTCTGCAAATTGATGACCGCTTACAACCGGATCTGTCAGTGTTATTGTTTTCAGCATGGCAAAATTCACCAGACCGTTCGGTTCTTTGTCAGTTGAGTATGCGTGTCCATTAACGGAATAATACTTTTCATATTTTTCTTTTACAATGTATGCCGAGCCTGAGTTGGTACAGAATGTCCGGACTCTCCCCGGGAAAATGAATTTCGGGTCATAATAATCCTTAACGATAGGATAGTATTCCTCCTTAGCTTCTATCCGGACCCCCACATCTACAATATTATCTGAATAATTAATATCAAGAACGGCCATTATTTTCTGGAGCCACGTATAACCGGCTCTTCCAGGAGCCAGAATCAGATCATTAAATTTTACTTTAATTCCGTCTGCAAGAATAAGAGTTTTATTCGGATAATCTATATCGGACATCTCTGTTTCAAGTTCTACCGTTACACCCTTATCACGAAGTTGCGCAATGAGGTTTGCTATCAGCCCCTTAGCTTTATCTGTGCCGACATGAGCCTGCTTTATATTCAGAAGGGTCACTCCGAGATTTTCAGCCCTTTTAACATAAATTCCAAGGTTTCTCTGCTGGACATAATCCGGGTTGAGATGTTCTGCAACTTTTTCCAGCAGTTCATCTGCTTCATCTTCACTCCAGTGTTCTGTTGAAAACCCCACAGGGTAAGTGTAATTCTGTTTGCAGTCATTCCGGAGACCCCCGGAGCTGATCTTTGTCTTTTCGAGAAGGAGTACAGATTTACCTGAATTTTCGGCAAGCTGAAATGCCGCTCCAAGACCGGCAGGTCCCGAACCGATTATTATTACATCATAAGTTTCATTCATTTTTAGACCCGATCGTTTATTTGTTTATGTTAGAGCAGTATTTATTTCTTAATTTTTATAGAGTAAAAAAAGCTTTATTATCCCCGCCGCCGAGGGAGGCGGGGATAATAGTTTTTATTTTTACACTAAAAAATTATATCCAGAAATAATTAATGCTGTCAGATACTCATTTTATTCGAATTGTGAGCAATTATGTCCTTCTCATAATCCGGAATTAAACTATTTAATGCAGAATATATTCTTTTGTGTAATGAGTCTATTATTTTTTTACCGTCGGTTTTTTTTTCATTTATTCTGATTCTGGGGGACACGGAGGTGTTTTGCAGAAATTCTCAATAAGAAAATTTCTTATCTCTTTAGGCTCTTTTGAAATAATTCCGTCACATCCTGCATTCAGAAGTTCAATGCTGCTGTCATCCGAGGATGATATGGAGTAAATTTTAACATCAACTTTATATCTTCTCAATTTCTGAACCATTGCTGCGCCGGTGTTAATCCCGGCCAGATAAAAGTCCACTAGAACAACTCCAATATCCTCTTTCCCCATAATCATAAAACCATCGGAAACAGTAGGGGCAATAAATACGCTGAATCCATCTTTCTCAAGGAGGTTTTTAAGCATTTTCTGCTCGATTTTGGAATCATCAACTACAAGTATGTTTTTTCTGTTTTTCATTGATAAAATATAATAAATGTGTTTTAAGGTTGGTAATAATTTTTATCCGGAATAATTATTAATTTCAGGAACGGGGATTAAAAGAGCAATTTACTTGTTTAGTATCTTTAAAGCTGTTAAATTGCGGGCAGGTGATGAAATTCAGCTTTTATTTTATGTTTATTTTAGAGCTGCTTTTAAGTGTTTGACTTTAAGAGGTTTTAGACTTATATTAAATGACAGTCCCATTATATAAATCAGCAAATCTAATTTTGAGAGTATTTTAATTGAAAAATTGTATTTCAAAAATGATTATTAAATCAGAAGAATTATTTAAATTGATGATTACCGGTTTAATAATAATAATAATAATCTCAATAAATACCTCTGCAGCTGAATCAATTAGAGTGGTATCTGACGATAATTACCCTCCATATATTTTTCGTGATGAATCGGGGAAACTCAAAGGTATAATTGTTGATCAATGGACTTTGTGGAGTGAAAAAACCGGTGTCAAAGTTCAATTGGATGCAACTGACTGGAGCGATGCCCAGAAGATTATGGCAGATGGAAAAGCCGATGTAATCGATACCATTTTTTTCACTCCTGATCGGGCAAAAAATTATGATTATACTCCTCCATATGCTGATATTGAAGTCCCTGTTTTTTTTGATAACAGTTTATCAGGAATAGACCGTGTTGAATCATTATCGGGATTTATAGTGGGAGTAAAGGATGGTGATGCCTGTATTGATGTACTGAACGGATACGGAATCACCACTCTTAAAAAATATCCCAATTATGAATCAATTATCATGGATGCTGCTGCCGGAAAAATACATGTATTCTGTGCTGATAAACCACCTGCGTTGTTTTATATCTATAAGTACAAAGTTGAAAACACCTTCAGATACTCTTTAAATCTTAATACCGGACAATTTCATAGAGCTGTCAGAAAAGGTAATGCCGTATTACTTAATTTTATAAATGAAGGATTTAATAAAATAACCGAAGCGGAATATGCTCAGATTGACCGGAAATGGTTCGGCAGTGAAATCAGATACAATTATCTTGAAAAATATTTTATTCCTGTATCAATCGGGTTTGTCAGTTTCGCATTGTTTATGATTCTATTGAGTCTTTATCTCAAAATAAAAGTAAGAAGTAAGACCTCTGAGTTAAGAGAGACTGTAGAGAAGCTTAAAATGTCAGAAGAAAAAAATCGCGCACTCCTTATGGCGAATCCTGACCTATTGTTTATTTTCGATTCAAATTATAATTTTATAGATTATAAGGCTGAAGTGAGGAGTGAACTCTATTTAGAGCCTGCAGATTTTATCGGTAAAAATGTGAAAGAAGTACTCCCGCTTGAAATTGCTGATTTGACGATTGATAAAATCACTCAGGTAAATTCAACCGGAATGATGCAGTCGTACGAGTATGACCTTGAGATTGACGGGGAAAAATTTTTTTTTGATTCAAGACTTGTAAAATTCGGCGATGATAAATTTCTGGCAATAGTACGTAATATTTCAGAGAAAAAGAAAATGGATGAAGAAGCAATCCGTTCACATAAACTTGAATCACTGGGGATATTTGCCGGCGGAATTGCCCATGATTTTAATAATATACTCTCCGCTATTGTCGGTTGTATATCGCTTGCCAGGGTAAAATTAGACAATAAAGAAAAAGCTGTTATGCTCCTTGATGAAGCTGAAAAAGCCGGATTAAGAGCAAGGCGGCTTACCGAACAGCTTCTCGCTTTTTCAAAGGGCGGTACACCTGTTAAGCAGGTTACTGATCTGAAAGATGTAGTAATGGAATCTGCAGATTTTATTATGAGCGGTTCAAGGACAGCATTAAATTATAACATTGAAGAAGATGTTCCAAAGTCCGAAATTGATAGAGGCCAGATCGGCCAGGTAATTCAGAATATAATTCTGAATGCATCACAGTCCATGCCCTCAGGCGGAGTAATAACTATCTCAATAGGGGAGAGATATCTGCATAACAGCAACTCTCTATCTCTCACTCCCGGCAATTATGTTGCTGTTGAAATTAAAGATGAAGGGCAGGGGATTGAGACACGGAATCTGAAAAAAATATTTGATCCGTATTTTACTACAAGAAATGACGGTAACGGTTTAGGGCTCACAATCTGTCATAGCATCGTAAAGAGGCATGGCGGGGGGATAGATGTAAAATCTGTTATTGGTAAAGGCTCGGTCTTTACAATATATTTACCCGCTTATTCCGGTGAAACCTCAGAAAAAGATGCATCAGTTAAGGGGCAAATCAGCGGTACCCTCAATAATGTATCTATTTTAATTATGGATGATGAACCTCAATTAAGATACATCATGCAGGAGGTTCTTAAAGATGAAGGAGCAATAATTCATTTAGTGTCCGAAGGTGGAGAAGCCATCGATCTTTTTGAGAAACTCTCAACTTCAGATAATCCGATCGATCTTATTATTGCGGATCTTACAATTCCCGGAGGGATGGGGGGGCTCGAGGCGATAAGGCTTATCCGGGAACAGGGGTTTCCATTTAAAGCTATTGTAATTTCAGGCTACAGCAATGATCCGGTTATGTCGGATTATAAGAGTTATGGATTTGATGCGTATATTGCTAAACCCTTTACTTCTGATGATCTTCTATATGCTGTTAAAAAAGTGATAGAAAGTAATTCTGAAGAATAACAGTATATATTCCTTAACTTTTATAAAGTAAAAAAAATCTATTATCCCCCGCCGCCGAAGGCGGCGGGGGATATATAATTCTCATTTTTTACACTAAAAATTATATTTAGGAATAAATACTGGAAGAATAAATAGATTATTACTTTTTTCAGTGTTGTTTCTATTAGTTTTTGTCTGTTTTAATTCCCGGGTTAAAATCTGTAAGCATTGTAAAAATTAATCCGGCACACTGCATAATTAAAAGCATCAGAAAAACAATTGTATATGAGAGAGTACCCTGCGTCGGCAGCGTATCCAGCAGTATGCCTGAAACAAAGGGAATACTGAATGAAAAGGGGAAAATAATTATTGCGGATATTGCAAAGTAATCCGTAGCATCATCCAGTCCGGAAAGAAGTTTTACGGCGGGTGCATTTGCCGACTGATTCACAGCCCTTGAGATCCCCATGATGAAACAGACAATCAGGAACATTGTGAGCGTTTCGGCAAAGATAAGTATAATGGTTCCAGCTACGGCGGATGTTCGTGCTATAATAAATTTTGTTTTTAGAGAAAAGAGATTAAACCATCCCAGCAGAATATTTGTAATTACCCCGGCTGTATAGATAAATGCCACAAAAATTCCGGCAGCCGTTTCTTTCTCAATCCCTTTGAATTCTACTGCATAGTTTGCGTAAAATGATAATACAGCTATTGTGGCAAATGATTCAATTGTACCTGCAAGATATTTTAAATAGTTTTTATTTTTAAATATGTGTCCTGCAGCCGTTGTCAGAGACTTAATATTGTGCGGGACAGGTTTTAATCCGGTGTTTATCTCAGTTCCCTCGTGCACAAGAAGAAAAAAGAACGATCCGATAAAAAACATTACCCCTACTGATATAAAAATAAATGATGCGCTGTTAATTGAAAATGAATATTTTTCAACACTTTTGAATATGAAGAAACTTCCAATAAGTCTTGCGAATATCTGAGTTGTCATCATAATGGAATTTGCTTTTAAAGTATTGGCCGGTGAGAATATTTTTACAATAAAATTCTGCCACAGGGGGAGAGTAATTCCAAGGGTCATAGCAAAAATTATGTATGCAGTCATGAAAAGAGCAATGCGGTCAGAGCTGTGAATAAATGGGAGTGCTGCTCCAAATAAAAAGAACGGAACACTTGCAGCCATATGAGATAGGATTACAGCTCTTTTTTTATGTATTAGATGTGACGTGAGCCACGCTGACATGAGAGAGAAGAGCATTATACCTGTGGCCAGAATTGATGGTATAAGTCCGATTGTTTTATTGGATGCACCGATCTGTTTAAGAAATATCTGCAGAAAAGCCGATTCAAACAGAACCGGCAGAGCGAGTCCCCAGAAAAATTCGGCCGATGATAAGCCGATAGTGTTTCGCAGAAAATAGGAATCGATTGATCGCGAATCAGATATGATTGGTTTCATTTCCAGCCTGTATTAAGCAGTATAATTAAAATCAGGAGTTATAAATCAGATTATAAACTGCCCGGGACAATTTTTCAAGAGTATAGGGTTTCTGAATGAATCCGTTAATACCATAGCTGATTGCAAGATCAACACGTTCATCCTGTCTGAAACCTGAAGAGAGCAGTACTTTAACATGGGGATTTATTTTTTTCATGTCAAGGTATGCCTTTTCACCGGATTTTCCGGGCATAACAAGATCCATGAGAACCGCTTTAATTTCGTGTTTATTCTCTTCATATAATTCTACGCCGTTTATACCATCGATTGCGGTAATTACTTTATAACCGCATTTCCGTAAAATTGATCTTGCGGTTGACCGGACAAGATCTTCATCATCTACAACAAGTATTGTCCCTTCCCCCTTGGGAAGCATAAAATTTTTTTTCTTCCGTTCTATAATATTGCCAGGGGATAAAACGGGAAGAAAAAGGTTGAAGGTTGATCCCGCACCCACCTCGGAATATACTTCAATAAATCCGTCGAACTGGTGGACTATATTGTAAACCATTGCCAGCCCGAGTCCAGTTCCTCTCCCTTTTTCTTTAGTACTGAAAAAAGGGAGAAATATTTTTGAAATGGTGACGGCATCTATCCCTACACCGGAATCTCCAACCGAAAGCTTCCAGTAATCAATCTCTTTTGCTTCACGGTGACTGCTGCAGAAGTGTTTATCTGCCTGAATTTTTTCAACGGATATGACAAGTTTACCCCCCTGCTGATCGCTTTTATCTCTCATGAATGTCATGGCATGGCTTGCGTTGACGCAGAGATTGAGCAGGACCTGTTCGAGCTGCGTGGGGTCTGCGTAAACAGGAAGATCGCCTTCAGGCGTATCTATAATTATTTCTATAGACTTATCAAATGTATTATTGCATATTTTTTTAATGTGATTTATTGTATCGGACAAATCGACTGAAGTATATGAAATGTTCTCCTTGTGTGCCAGAGTCAAAAGCTGTTGGACCATATCCGAAGCCCGGTGGCTGGATTGGTCGATAGTATCAATATATTGTTCGAATTCATCTCTGTCTATCCGGATTTCATGTTTCATGTCATATTTGATGATGGATATGGTTCCGATTATTCCGCTAAGTATATTGTTGAAATCATGAGCAAGACCACCTGCCAGTGTTCCGATTGTTTCCATTTTTTGCGATTGAGCAAGAGTCTCTTCCAGTGCAATTTTCTCTGTTACATCACGGATACTTCCTCTTAAACCGGTAAGATGGCTGTTCTCATCATATACAATAACAGTACTGTTCTCTCCGACAATGAACCCGCCGTTTTTTTTAAGAATCTTATATGTTGAAAAGTGCTTACTCCCCGGAACATATCCGCCATGAATAAAATCTTTTATAAGTTTTTCGTAATCATTTTTTTCGAGAAGTGATTTAATATGTAATCCTGTTATAATATCGCTTTCGTCATAACCGGTTAAATTATAGCCGGCTCTGTTGAAGTAGGTTATCATAAAATTATCATCAGTTTCGAAAATTATATCCGGCAGCATATCTGTTAATTCCCGGTACTTTTTTTCCGAACTGGTTATTATATCACGTGTTTCCATCAGATCAGTGGTCATAAGGTTAAACTCTCTGGATATAAATCCCAGTTCATCATTTGCTGTAACCGGAATTCTGTAGTTAAGATTCCCGTTATGAATTTCTCTTATACCTTGAAATAATCGTGATAGAGGTTTTGATAGATTGGTGTATACAAATAAAATGAGAATAAGTATGGAGGCTATTGCAGTTCCTATTAAGTAAAAAGTCGTTCTTGCTGTAAGAGAGTTTATTGAATCATTGATATCCTGAGTGTAGAGGCTGGAGCATACCACCCAGTCCCAGCTCCAGAAATACCGGGCATATGTGATTTGAGGTTCAAAAATTACAGGACTGTATTTCGATTCCCATGTGTATTGAACGAATGTTTCGTTATTCTGTTGTGATTGGAATACAAGATCGCGGAAAAGATAGATCCCATTAATATCTTTAACATCGAGCATGCTCATACCTTCAAGTTCCGGCTTGAGCGGATGCATAATCATATTCCCGTTCCCATCCAGGATAAAAAAATACTCGGTTTTATCATATCTCATGGCGCGGAGAATATTCAGGACCTCACTTTTTGCTTTAGTCAAATCTGAAGGCATTTCTGATGAAGTCTGATTTTTAAAGGGCACATTTTTTCCGTAATAATTCATTCTGAGGCTTCTTTCATAATGATCCATTATAGAAACAGCGGAATTCACAACTGCTTTCAGTTTCCCTTTCCGTTCATCATTTTTTTCTTTAGCCAGATATGGAAGGATGGAAAAATAAACCATGATAGAAAATAGCATTATAATCAGGATACCGATTAGATTCATTTTTGACTGAATAGATAAATCTTTGAACCTGACCGGAATAGTAGTGAATAGATTTTTCATTACCCTGCCTGTGATATTTCTGGTTTGTTGGTGAAGTTTACTTTGACAACAGATAATTTAATAAATCAATATAAAAAAGGTAAGGGTAAAAATAAAAAAAACCACTGCTCAAAAACTGGTGGTATTTATCTCCGCCCCGCCTCCGGCGCGGTGGAGAGCAGTTTCATCATCAGTTTATGAGTAGATACAAAAAAAACCACTGAATATTCAGTGGTTTTCTTATTGGGCGTTGACGGGATCGAACCGCCGACCCTCTGCTTGTAAGGCAGATGCTCTCCCAGCTGAGCTAAACGCCCTTAATTTATTTCTCTTTCTGTGACCTTGCTTGCTTTAAAACCGATTTTATTTTTTGCAGGCACTTCAATGGTTTTCCCTGCAATTGGAGATTTGATTTTTCTTTTTTCCTGTGTAGTCTGGAAAAAAGTTCCGAATCCTCTTATCTCAACGTCTCGACCACTTTGAACTTCATCTGCAATTTTGTCTATAAAAAAATTAACAATAATCTCAACTTTTTTTTTTGTAAATCCTGTGCGTATGCTGATGAGTTCAATTATCTCGGTCTTGTTCAAAAAAAATCCTTAAGCAGTCTTTGTAAGAGCAGCAACTGCTGAATTTACTTTTTTAGCTAATCTTGACTTCTTTCTGGCTGCAGTAGATTTTTTAATCACACCTTTGCCTGCTGCAGTGTCAATGATTTTTATAAACGCCTGATAAGATTCCTGGATAACTGCGGCATCTTTATTGTCTTTCATATCAGCTATCTTACCGACTTTTTTCGCAGCTGTTCTGATTGTAGACTTAACCTGAGAGTTCTTAACTCTTCTTTTTTCGTTTGTGAGGTCACGTTTTTTCTGCTGTTTAATATTAGCCAACTCAAATACCTTCGCTTCTGTTTTTAATTCAATTTAGTACGGGGGCAAATATGTTTCGATACGGAAAAACTGTCAAGCATAAATGAAATTTTTTTTAAAATAATTTCAGGATGGGAAATTAATGTCACTATTCAGGATTAAAATATCACTCACGTATTAGTATACCGAAAAGATCGGTTGAATAATAGTATATCCGGATATTTACTGATTGTTTATCAACGGTTTTTCGGTGCAGATAAACTTTTGTTTTATTCATTTTTAAATTATAAACCGTTTCTGCTGTTTTCTCATCAACATTAATTAACGGGTACTTTTCTTTAACAGCATTGATAATTCCCTGTGCGCTGTTCATGTCAATTGAATCCCACTCTTCAGAAATGGAATAAAGCCTTTCATTGAAAAAGCAGAAGTCTCTTTCAGGTTTACCCGGATATCGCAGAATTGTAATTTTTGATTGTACTTCCGGGTTAATTGTAGAGAAAAAATCGATAATTCTATTATTATACGACGGGTTGTCCCCCGGTTTGAATGTTGAAAAATTGCTGATATTCAGCCGGATTATCAGTTCACTGCTTTTTAAACCCCAGAGCTCTTCAAAGCCAGCAGGGGAAAGCGGGGCGATTATTGAAAAAATCAGGATGAATGTTAATACTTGTTTTTTCATTTTACCGGTTTATAATTATAAAAAGAGTTATTTTTTAAATTTAGCGAATTGCTCGAATGTAATACAATAATTACTGACTATTATTTGATATTAGTGAATTAAATCAATCAATTATTTTTAATCCTCCCTCACCGGATAGGAGAGCAGTTTATTTTTACGCGTATTCAAAACACGCACACTGCGGTTTCAAAAACAGAGTTTTTTGAACCCTCTTTAAAAAGTTTAGGAATAAAAACCTGTTATTGTTGAAATATATTTTAATTTATAGTAACTTACATAGAATAATAATTACTGAAGCTGTGATATTTATATAAAAATTAATTATTCTTGTTAAGTATTTTTAAATGCGGAATTTGTGAATCTGAAAATATTACGAAAGGTAATCATATGAAAATAAAAATTATCCTGTCTTTAGTGCTTATGATGCTGGCTGCAAATCTATACAGTAATGAAAACAGATACGCTGTAGTGAGTTTAAGCGGTTCTGTGAATCCCATAGTGGCAGATTATTTGGTCGAATCATTAAAAAAAGCATCTGATGAAGGGCATAAGTTTATAGTAATTCAGATGGATACCCCCGGCGGTCTCATGGATTCAATGCGTGAAATAATAAAGGCTATTCTGACTTCACCTATTCCTGTTGTTGTCTATACTTATCCCAAGGGGGCACAGGCAGCATCAGCCGGAGGTTTTATTATGCTGTCTTCACATATTGCAGCAATGGCTCCGGGAACTGAAATAGGCGCAATGCATCCCGTGAGCCCCATGCTAGACTTTATGAAGAAGGATAAGGATGGCGGACCGGAAGGGATAATGGAAAAAAAAGTTCTTAACGACACAATAGCATACGCAAGGAGCCTTGCTCAGAAGAGAGGACGGAATGTAGAATGGGCTACGAATGCCGTCAGTAAGGCCATATCCAATAGTTACATCGAAGCATATAAGGCCGGAGTTGTAGACATTATTGCAGAGGATATGCCCGATCTTTTAAAGCAGCTTAATGGACGGAAGATAGATCTCAATGGAGAACCTTTTGTATTCAGGACTGCCGGTATTTCTGAAGTTAAGTATGAGATGACCTGGAAGGAGAAGCTTGTCAACAGGTTTGCAGATCCGCAGATGATCTTTCTGCTGTTTATTATTGCCATCGCAGGTATAGGCATGGAGTTTAAAAATCCGGGGATGATTATACCCGGAACAATCGGCGGAGTCGCTCTGGTGCTGTTTCTGCTTGGTATAAAGATTATTCCGATAAACGCTTTAGGTCTTGTTCTTATTATACTTGCTTTTATTCTTTTTATACTTGAATTGCAAATACCAAGTTTCGGTCTGTTGACCGTGGGGGGTGTTGTGTCATTTTTTATAGGAGCTACGATACTTTTTGATTCACCGCTTCCCGGGGGCGGAATTCCCGTTACTTCCATCATTGCAATGATAGCGGTGGTGCTGGCTTTTGTTTTTCTGGTTGTCAGAGCAGTAATCAATGTGCACAAAACAAAGGTTACCACCGGTATGGAGGGGATGATAGGGGAAGTTGGAACGTCTATGAATGATTTTCAGAAAAACGGTAAAGTTTTTATTCATAGCGAGATATGGAATGCAGTATCTGATTCAGAAATAAAAGAGGGGGAGACTGTTGTTGTTGAAGATATTCAGGGGATGACTCTGAAAGTCAGGGTTAAGAGATGAAAGTTAAGAGTTGAAAGATGAAGGTGGTGATTTCTGAACTTCTATTCAATTTGGATATCGGTATAGTTGAGATTTTCACTTATGAGGTTAGAGTTTAAAAATTTTTATTTTTTAAAATACTTAAGGGAAAGTTGCTTCGAATAAATTAATAATAAAGCGATTGGAGGCTGTGCATGTTTGGTACTGATTTCGGTTTTATACCGACACTGATTTTTTTCATACTCCTTATTCTTATTCCGTCTATAAAGATTATTAAAGAGTATGAGAGAGCTGTAATTTTTCGACTTGGAAGGCTTCTTGTGGTGCCGAAAGGGCCTAAAGGACCGGGGATTATAATTGTAATTCCGTTTATCGATAAGTTTGTAAGGGTAAACCTGAGGCTTGTAGCAATGGATGTTCCCCCGCAGGATATTATCACGAAGGATAATGTCTCTGTTAAAGTAAATGCTGTTATTTACTTCAGGGTTGTAGAGCCGAATAAAGCTATAACTGAAGTTGATGATTTTCTGTATGCGACATCACAGCTTTCCCAGACTACACTGCGAAGTATTCTTGGAAACTCCGAGCTCGATGATCTTCTCAGTAATCGTGAGCACATCAATAATGAACTTCAGACTGTTCTTGATTCCAGGACAGATGCATGGGGAATAAAAGTTTCCGCTGTAGAGGTTAAGCACGTGGATCTTCCTCAGGAGATGCAGAGAGCAATGGCGAAACAGGCCGAAGCTGAAAGAGAGAGAAGAGCGAAAGTTATTGCTGCGGAAGGTGAATTTCAGGCTGCGGCGAAAATTGTTGAAGCAGCTGCGCTTATGGAGGTACATCCCATTGCAGTACAGCTGAGATATCTTCAGACATTAAGAGAGATTGCAACAGAGAATAATTCAACAACTCTTTTCCCTATTCCTATTAATATCTTTGAAGGATTTATGAATAAAAAATAGACAATAAGAGAATTCATTCCTTATTTTTTTTTGAATTAAAAAGCTTTATTATCCCTGTCGCCGAATGCGGCGGGGATATCCGGTTTTTATTTTTTATAATGAATTAGGTGTTCAGGAATTATATTATTGAGGTTCTAACCGGATGAAAAAAGGCTGCCTAGTGGCAGCCCTTTTTATATTAAAGCATGATCAGAAATCTTCCGCAGTACGTGCAGACCTGTATACCATCTCTATCCTGAAGTTTTATAATGTTTACCGGCGGAATCCCCATGTGGCACCCGGTGCAGCTGTTTTTTTCTATTACTGCAAATGGATTGTTTTTCTTTTTAATCATCCGTTCGTAATAAGTAAGCAGGCGATTATCTATAAGTTTTTTCAGTTCATCTATTTTCTGTACTATGTTTGGCGGAGAATCAAGTTCAATATTGAGATTATAAAGCCTGTCAAGTCTTATCATAAGATCCAGATCTGAAGAGGGGACACCTGTGAGTTCACTTTCATTTGAGCTGTATGAATCCTGATTCGAAAGTGTATTAAAATATGCCTCACATTGACCATTCAGAAAAGTGTATAATTCTTCAGGAGCAGGGGAACCGTTAAGAAATGCATCGTTATCCCTATTGTTGAAAATGCGTGCCATCATGCCTATGAAGTACAGATATTGAGTACTCTGAGTAGTGGGGAAAAGACTAAGCATGATGTATTTTACAGGTTTATTATCCATGGACTGGTAATCGATTGAGTCATTACATATTCCGATAACTGTTATAAATTTAGTAATGGAATCTGATCTTGCGTGGGGGATTGCCAGTCTGTTTCCTATGCCTGTGTTTTCAAGTGATTCTCTATGGACCACCTGTGCGTAATATCTGTCTTTGTTTTCAATGAGTCCCAGATTCTGAAGTTCTGCCACCAGTTCTTTAAGCGCCGGTTGTTTTTCAGTTGAGGTTAGTTTTATTACATGATTTTCAGGGATGAATTTTTCCAGGTTCATGGGATCTCCATTTATAGAGCAAAAGGTGCTTCCCGTGCGGCCGACCTCTGTTCAATTGTTGTTTGTAATACATACTTTATCGGGTCTTATGGATGTCAAGGGATTTAGAGAAATAAAGCGTATTTCTTTTATAACTACTCAATTTTTGGCGGCAATAATGATATTCATACCACCTAAGCCTCCGCAACCGAAGGTGCCGGGGCTCAGGTGGCGGAGATTAGTATTCACCATAAGTTTTTAAACAGTGATTTTAAAGAACAGGGTATAGAAAAGATTTGGCAGCAGAGTATGCTCTATTTATATTGTCTATAATATCAGTGACACATTGAATAAACCTGTCACTGAGATTATATTGAGTCTGTCATTTTAAAGGATTGATACTGGTGATTAGACCGGATGATTTCTCATCAAATAGTTCTTTATATAATACCGAAAAATCTCCCGGCCTATCGGCCACCCTCTTTAATAAAGAGGGTTTAGACTTCTACAGGATTTTATAACCCCCTTTATTAAAGGGGGATGTTGAGCGAAGCGAAACAGGAGGATTTAAAGTTTATGGCTGATAAATTATTTATAACACAACAATTTTCATTTTTAATTTTTGATTCAAAATCAAACGGGCAAAGTATTAGTGATTGATTTAATCAGGCATGACGAAGTCGAAGGAGCTTCGAATTTAATAAAAAGTCTGTTTGACGAATTCATTGCAGAGGATTATTCTGCGGAAGGAGTTGAGAATTTTTATGAACGGATATCAGAGCTGTCGATATTAGAGAGGGCTCAGTCGGGGAGTTTTATATCTGTTTATAAAAAAGGTAATGAAATTGCAGGTTATATAGAGTTAAGTGGTCTAAATCATATATATCTTCTTTTTGTAAAAAAAGATTGTCAGAACACCGGTATTGCACGGCAGCTTATTAATTCAGTTATTATTTATATAAAGGATACCAGTCCTGAAGTTAAATACATTACTGTAAACTCAGCTTATAATTCGCTTGGTTTTTATGAGAAAACCGGTTTTAAAAAAATGGCAGACTTTCAGTATAAGAATGGAATTACAACATTTCCAATGAGACTTGTTATTGAGTAATTCTAAAGTTCTCGACATAAAGCTGTCAATATTCAAGATTACAGCAGTTTATGAAATGATTAGTACAGTGTCATTGCGAATCCTTCGGCAGGCTCAGGATAAACGCCGTGAAGCAATCTGGTTTTGGAACTTTTTTTATTATATAAAATAGTTAATTTACAAAACAGACTGCCAGGGCATTTTATGCCTAGCAGTGACTATTTACTAATTCATTCCTAAACCGCTATAAAGCCGAAGTTTATGAATTATATCTGAAAAATATAAATACCTGGAACAGCGTGAATGATCGAACATAAAATCAAAAAATATTTCAGTGAGGCAAAAATTGCAGTCACTGAAAAACAGATAGGGCAGTTCTCTCAATATTACAATCTTATTGTTGAGAATAATCACGACAATGATTTAACCCGGATTAAAGGGGAGGACCAGTTTGTTATTAAGCACTTCATAGACTCTGTTTATTATACAAAGTTTCTGACTCTCCCGGAGTCGCTTGTTGATATCGGAACCGGCGCAGGTTTTCCGGGCATTCCGCTTAAGATTATGAATCCAGGTCTTCACCTGATACTGGCTGAGCAGAGAAGCCGGCGTGTTGAGTTTCTCAAACTTGCAGTTAAAGAGCTGAAACTGGATGGAGTTGAGTTTTATCCCCACAAGGTTACAGATAAATCTTTCTTTAATGTTAAAGGTGTAGTCACCAGAGCTCTGGAGGATGCTCCTGAAACTCTAAGCAGGGTTGAACACTTCCTTCCGGAATCAGGTGTGGTGATATTTCTTAAAGGTCCCGATGCTTCCGGGGATCTTCTTGCTTTGACAGAGAGCAATAAAAAAAATTACACAATAGAGCTGGATAGAAATTATACTCTCCCCGGAACAGATTATTCCAGAAAAATACTGCTCTTCCGTAAAGGGCGAGACACATTCAGGAAGATATATAAAATTATGAAAAATGAAAATGATACACAGGGCATAGCCATAACATCTGAAGAGAACAAGACATATAAAGAGATAAAAAGGCTTGCCGCAGGAGACGGGATAAAAAAAATCGGAGCTGTAGCTGTGGCAGGGAAAAAAATAATCTCTGATTATATCGCAAAGAACGGTTCAGCAGATCTGAAACTTCTCCTACCCGATGATTATACCGAAACTGATACCGGGTTTGATGCGATTATTTCCGGCTTCAGAACATCCGGTTCTCTTTACATTCTGAAGAAGTCGCTATATAATGAACTGGAAGTTTCAACGGGGAAAACCCCCATACTGATTGCACCGCTTCCTGTGATTGAAGAGTGGAAGGGGGTAATCGGAATGGGGTGCACACCTGTGATACCTTTCCAGGATCCGCTTAATGTCGGTTCAGCTGTCAGGTCTGCTGCAGGTTTTGGTGTAACTCAGATAATCCTGACATCAGACGCGGCAAATCCCTATCACCCTAAATCGATCAGGGCCTCATCTGGAGCAGTATTTGAAATAGAATTTTTCCGCGGCCCGTCGCTTGGTGATATTTTTGATATTGCCGGGAAGTCCTCAATAGAAATTATCGCTCTGGATAAAAATGGTAAAGATATTGCAGAGGTTGAGTTCCCTGCCGGTTTTATGCTTATACCTGGAGTTGAGGGGCCTGGGCTTCCTGATATTTATCTCGATAAAAGCGTATCCATTCCTTTATCTGATAAAATTGAATCTTTAAATGCCTCTGTTGCTCTCTCTATTTTTATGTATGAGTGGAACAGAAAAAAATAAATTGACATAGTAAAACAGTAAGTATTTTTAATTGGTGGCAGCCTGTTCTAAACTGTACCATAGACGCTGCGTAGATAAAATGATTCCGGTTTATGGGCAATTAAGTGTAATATCTAAAATAAAAAGTAATTATTCCTGAATATAATTTTAGTGTAAAAAATGAGAATTATATATCCCCGCCGCCTTTGGCGGCGGGGATAATAGAGGTTTTTTTACTTTATAAAAGTTAATGAATAAATACTGAAAATAAAACATGATCATTCAAAAAGCAGAAACTGTATTTAAAACATAAAGGAGAAAAAAATAATGTCATTAAAATCTAAAATAAGGACTATCCCGGACTTCCCTAAAAAAGGAATTATGTTCAGAGATATAACGACCCTGATAAAAGATGCCGCAGGATTGAAAGAGGTAACTGATAAATTTACTGCAAGATATAAGTCAATGCAGATCGATTATGTTGTGGGGATTGAAGCGAGAGGTTTTATAATCGGAGGACCTCTCGCTTATACACTTGGTAAAGGGTTTATTCCCGTGAGGAAACCGGGCAAACTCCCATATGAATCGTTGTCCTATGAATACGAACTTGAATATGGAACAAGTACTCTGGAAATACATACTGATGCTATCAAAAAGGGTGATAGAATACTTATTGTTGATGATCTTCTTGCCACGGGGGGAACCGCAATTGCAGCAGCAAAGCTTGTTGAGCAGCTTGGCGGAGTTGTTGTTGAGATGGCATTTGTTGTTGACCTTCCCGAAGTAGGCGGGAGAGAGAATCTTGAGGAGAATGGATATAAGATGTTCCACCTTGTTGAATTTGAAGGGGAGTGAATACGGGGGAGTTGCCCCCGTAAACCCCCATTTGTGGCGCAGCGCGAAGCGTTGTGCCACAAATACAATTTCCTGCCGAAGTTTAAAGACAATTCTCAACAATAAATAACTTGTAACAAAATAAGAATGGATTATCCACAAATGTTTAGTATTATTTTTTGAAGTAATTCATATTTCAGGAGATTTAAAATGAAGAAAATATTCCCGCTGGTTTTTATTCTTTCAATTGTCTTAACCGCTCCGGAACTAACCGGGCAGTCATCTTTCCTTTCGGAAACGGCTAATAAATCTCCATTGAAAAATTCCGGCACTTCAATAGCACATGAATTGCAGAATACATTTCATAATATATATAATCAGTACAAAGATTCTGTAGTGTTTATCAGTACAGAGAAGACAGTGAATATGAAAGGTTTTAATCCCTTTATGGATGACCCGGTTTTCAGAGAATTTTTCGGAATGAAGGAGAATGCTCCCAAGACCCGTAAAGCCCGCGGTCTTGGTACCGGCTTTATTATTTCAAGTGACGGTTATATCTGTACCAATCACCATGTAGTTCAGAATGTAGACACGGTTACCGTTACGGTTGCTGATAACTCCTACGAGGCTCAGATTATAGGTTCCGATGCGGTAACTGATATTGCTCTTCTTAAAATAAAAGGGAAGGGTGTTTTTAAACCGGTATATTTCGGGAATTCCGATGATGTAAAAGTAGGGGATTTTGTCATGGCTATAGGGAATCCCTTCGGATTAGATAAAACATTTACTTCCGGTGTGGTTAGCGGAACCGGGCGCCGTCAGCTCGATGAAACCGGGAATTCACACATTCAGACTGATGCTGCAATCAATCAGGGGAACTCCGGCGGTCCGCTGATTAATCTTGACGGAGAGGTGATCGGGGTAAACCGGGCTATTTATTCCGCGACTGGAGGAAATATTGGTATCGGTTTTGCCATACCCGTAAACTTTGCAAAGGAGACCCTTCTGGAGCTGCAGAAGTACGGAAAAGTCAAGCGCGGGTATATCGGTGTAGCTATGGCTCCTATTACAGAAGATATTGTTAAAAAGCTTGGACTTCATAGTAATCAGGGAGTTCTTATCAGCAGTATTGTAAATAACAGTCCTGCTGCTAAGGCAGGATTAAAAGAGGGTGATATAATTCTGAAGATTGATGATAAAGATATAAAAGATGGAGCTGCTCTGATTCAGCTGGTGAGCTCTAAAAAAATCGGGACATCAATTAAGATAACATTCTGGAGGGATAAAAAATCTGAAAACCGCACTCTTACAATAGGTGAAAGACCTTAAAGGAGATTATATAATAAAAAAGCCGCTTGTAATCAAGCGGCTTTAAATTTACTTTTATCCGAATTTTAAAGTTCAGCCATATTCTCTTCAATGTTTTCATCTTCGATGTAGTCGCTGTCTTCTTTTAAATTATATTCAGCTTTTACTGTTTTTGAATACTCTGATTTGTAACCCTGTCCGGAGTTGTCCTTACCTTCTGTGGATTCATCTTCCGCTTCAGTATCGGTTTTTTCAATTTTTTTGTATTTGTACATCATCTCCTTGGTGCTCATCTCTTTCCACTCTCTTGCGCGTACAATATATTTTCCGTTGGGATAATTATCTATATACTTCTGGAATTCACTGGAAGCCAGATCATAGTTTCTTGCCATAAAATATGAATATCCGATTTTAATACTGGCGTCCTGGTCTTTATGGTAGTAGCCGTTGCTTCGCACTCTGTTTAGATATGATATAGCGTTGTCATATTGTTTAAGCGAAAAATATGACTCTCCAATCCAGTAGAGTGAATTTTCGGTATTTGATGTTCCGGGGAACTGTGTAAGGTATTTCTTAAAGTAAGTAATAGCCGGGTAGTAACGTCCGCGTCTATAATTATTAAGTCCGCTTTCGTATAACTGCTTAGCGTAGGATTTTGTCACATCTCCGGTATAATTGCTGAAGTTTGCATAGTATTTAAGGAAATGGTCATAGAGTTCGTAGGCTTCACCATCCTGCCCCATACGCTTATAAGTTCTTGCTTTCCCGAGTATTGCCTCTTCGTTGTTCCCGTTCTCTGAAAGGGCAAGTTCGAACATTCTTTTAGATTTCTGGAATTCACCTGTTTTCAAGTAAGTGTGTCCCAGTTCGGTATAGATTCTGCTTCTGAAATCTTTATTATCACTGTAATTAAGAAGACTCATCAGGGAGTGAATACCCTCTTCATCGTATCTTTTCATGATTTTAAGACGTGCTATCCTCGCGTTTATCTCTTTTTCCATGTCGGCAGGGAGTTTCCTGTTCCCTTTAATGAGGTAGATGTATTTCAGATATGCAAGTCTGTTAAGATTAAGTTTTTCATAACTTTCTGCAATATAGTAATAGGCTTCCAGTGATGAGTCTGTACCAGGGTATTTGGCTATTACTTTTGTAAAGATATCTATTGCCTTGTTGATCGATTCTTTTTCATTTCTTTCGAAGGACATCTTCCCTTCCACAATAAGCTCTTTCGCCTCTCTTTCAGGTTTTACGAAAGAATCGTAGTAGGCGATTAATCCTATTCCCATAATTATAAAAATGATTCCGACCAATATCCACTTTTTCATTAAAGTTCTCTCCTGAAATTCTTTATTCATATAAGACGGCAGATAAAACCTTAGTTTTAATTACCGAAGAGCATTCTGTTTTGTTGTGATGACCGGCACCGCTATAAACAGATCGGCCGGATCATGTCTTTTAAATATTAATACTCATCTGATAACATCTCTAATCAATTTACAGAATTATAAAAAAAAATTATTTTAAACGGACCAGCGCAAATTCAAACCAGAATTTTGCTTCTTCGGGAAAAGTGTTTTTTACTTCATCACTTTCCAGGAGCTTAATACTTTTTTCATATTCATGCATCTCGATATATGATTTTGCAATAAATAGTCTGGCCTTTGCCAGATCATGTTTATTATCGGTTGTTCCGGTAAATTTTTTCAGCTCTTTTAAGGCCTGTGAGTAGTTCCCTTTATAATAAGTTTTCTGAATGATTATGTCAAGACCAGTTGCAGAGGGCTTGATGTCTTTTTCTTTTTCCGGTTTTTTAATTTCAATTATAACCGGTTTTTCTGAAATTATATTATTCAGACTTTTTATAGGGCCCGTTGTGAGGTTAATCCCTTTAGAAATTTCTATAATTTCATTTTCCTGTTTCGATAAAACTCCATAAAAAAATGTTCCGGAGGGGGGAGGTGATATCACATATTTGCCGGATTTTATATTTTCCGTTCCGATAATATCATCATTCATAATACCGCCCGAATCAGCCGGCGGATTTACTGTTTTAAATATGGAGACTATTTCATTTCCGGTATTTCCGGTATAGTTCCATCTTATTGTTATAGTGTTGTCACCTGTTTCATGGTTTAAAGAGTTGATTTTATATGGAAGTGTAATCATAAGTGGCGATTTTGTATAATTTGAATCGGTATCGAAATTGATATCAACGGCGCCATCGCTGTATCTTGAGAATACTGCATAGTAATATTTTCCCGGATTTAAATCATTATCGGTGTAGAGTGTAGTGTTACTGTCTACGATCTTTATCAGTTTTGAGAATTTTAATTTAAGCAGAGAATTAATCTGTTCGTCGGATCTGTATATTTCATAACCTTGGAGATCTTTCCCGGTTCTCGATTCTGCTTTTTCCCACTTTACGATAATTGTATTCTTTTCCCCTGAAAAAGCGCCCACATTCAGAGGTGTGGCGAGAGTTTTACCTTTAAGATATATTCCAGTTGAGGTGAAATTCTGATCTATTTTAGGATTAAAATATTCTATTCCGTTCTTATCAGTAATAGTTACTGCATAAAAATAGCTTCCGTAATCGGGTATGTTTGTATCAGTAAATTCAGTTTTATCGGTAATTAGTATTTTTTCGGCTACTTCAAGTTCCGGCGGGGATGAAATAGGGCTTCTGCTTCTGTAGAGATTGTATCTGATACCGCTTATGTTACTTTTTGACCATTGTATAAGAATTCTGTCTCCGCCGGACACCGATGCTTTTAATGCTTTAACATTTTCAGGCTCGATAAAAAGAGAAACAGGTTCGGATGTATAATTAACATCTTTTATAATTTCAATATCTCTTTTAACGAGATAGTCCTTTGCGAGAATTATATAGTAATATTTTTTCCCCTGCTGAATTTCCCGATCGATGAGAATACCGTTCATTCCGGAATTGAATATTCCGGCAAGTTTTGCCTGAAGCGCATCCTCTATGGTTAAAATCTCCTTTTCACTTTTTCCTACAATGAAATCGCCAGGGTATTCACTATTCATTTTCCATGTCAGTTTAATTGAGTCATTGGAAAATTTAATTCTTTCCGCTTTAATATCAGCGGCAATATGCGGCGGCAGCTGCACCGGCTGTGTCGCAAGATTGCTGCCTGAAAGCAGGCTTATCAGCAGTAAAGGGATTATTATTTTCAGATATTTTTTCTGCATTATTTTATTCTTGCGATTATATTTTTTTTTATTATCGGACGCGGGAGCTGTTTTCTTTAGAAAAAATATATCGGGGAATTTTTTTAATTCAAAAAGAGCAAAGTGTCAATATATGTCTTGACGTAAGGGTTGCAAAAAAATTTAAGTTTAATTTGTAATAATTACTGCAATTAATTGCAACAATAAATTATATTAAATATATGATGACAGAATTTGAATTTAAAATCCGCCAGAGGGACATTGAAACACTAATCGATTTGATCCGGAATAATAATCCGGACGCTGATGTTGAAATCGTTAAGAAAGCATATGATGTCGCCTTTAAAGCTCATGAGGGACAGTCCCGTCTTTCAGGTGAGCCTTATATAATACACCCTCTGGAAGTAGCCATAACTCTCGCTCTTCTCCGCCTTGATACAACAACAATCTGCGCGGCTCTTCTCCATGATGTTGTTGAAGATACTGAACATTCCATGGAATTTCTGGCAAGGGAGTTCAGTGAAGAGGTTGCTCTGCTTGTTGACGGTGTTACAAAAATATCATCCCTTAAAAACCGTTCAAAATCCCATGCTCAGGCTGAAACTCTCAGAAAAATGCTTCTTGCTACTATTAAGGATATCAGGGTCATAATTATTAAGCTGGCCGATAAGCTTCATAATATGCGTACTATAATGTTTCAGGCAGAGCATAAACAGCAGAGAATCGCAAAGGAGACTCTGGATATCTACGCGCCTATTGCCAGAAGACTGGGTATTTCAAAGCTTGCAACAGAACTTGAGGACCTCTCTTTTCATGTTTTATATAAAGATGAATTCAATGACATAAAAAACAGAATCGCACTAAGGCAGTCCGAAGTTGAGGACTATCTCGAAAATGTAAGGACTCTTATTAATACAAGACTTGCGGAATTAAATATTAAAGTAGAGATTAAGGGGAGAGCTAAAAGCTATTATTCTATTTATAGGAAAATGGTAATGAGCAATAAGTCCTTTGATGATATTTATGATATAAGAGGTATAAGGCTTCTTACCGATGAAATGAAAGACTGTTATGCTGTTCTTGGTGTTATTCATTCCATATGGTCACCCATTGAAGGAAGATTCAAAGATTATATTGCTGTTCCTAAAACAAATATGTATCAGTCTCTCCATACTTCTGTTATGGGGCCGGAGGGGCTGCCTCTTGAGGTTCAGATAAGAACGAAGGAGATGGACGCCACGGCAGAGATGGGTATAGCTGCGCATTGGATATATAAAGGGAGCGGGAAAAATCTGAAAAAAGAGTATAGAAATCTGTCTATACTTAACAGTCTGGACAGTGTCAGCCTTGATGCAATGAATACCAGAGATTTTGTCTCAACAGTAAAGATGGACCTTTATGAAGATGAGATTTTTGTTTTTACACCGAAGGGGGAGATAATAAAACTCCCTTCAGGATCGACACCCGTCGATTTTGCCTATGCCATACATACCGAAGTGGGGAATAAATGTTCCGGCGCTAAAGTTAACAATAAGCTTATACCGCTAAGGACTAAATTGAAAAGCGGTGAAATAGTAGAAATTATAACATCAAAAAATGCACATCCTGTTGAAGCATGGATGAAACTTGTTAAATCGGGAAATGCAAGGTACAAAATCAGGAACTGGCTTAAAAAGCATAATGATGAGTTTGCAAAAACTGAAGAAGAGATTAAACGGAAAGAAGAGAAGAAAAAAGAGGTTAAAAAAGCCAGCGTATCAATTCCTGAAGAGGAGCAGATAAGGGTTAAGAATTTCAGCAAAGGGAGTAAAATAGGAGTAAGTATTGAGGGGAATAATAATGTTCTTATTAAACTCGCCCAGTGCTGTCAGCCTATCCCGGGAGATGGAGTAATAGGCTTTATTACAAGGGGGCGAGGGATTACAATCCATAAAAAATCCTGCCCGTCACTTGAGAGACTCAGTCTGGAGAGCGAAAGATTTATAAACATCATATGGGAGAAGGATGAAAAAAACAGGTATCCCATTAAAATGACAGTTGAATCGATCGACCGGCCTAATCTCCTGAAAGACGTAACCGATGAGATATCTCTTGCAAAATCTAATATTATCAGAGTGGAAGCTCAATCTTCCGGCAACGGAAAGGCGGTTCTTAAGTTTATCATTGAAGTTACAGGTAATGAACATCTGGTTGAGATAATTAAACGTATAAATAAAATAAAAAGTGTTACCAATGTATATAAAATCAATGAAAAGGTTATACTGAAGTAGTGGAGATAATTCTTGGATCGGGTTCTCCGAGAAGGAGGATTATACTGGAGGGTATATTCGGCCCTGTCAGGGTTATCTCACCCTCAGTTGACGAAAGCCTGCTTAAAGATGAACCGGCATATGATTACACCGGAAGAATTACAAATTTAAAGATGGATGCTGTTCTGTCGGGATTAAATCTTTCAGAGAGCGGATGCATTATAACTTCAGATACAATTGTTTCTATTGATGATAAAATACTCGGGAAGCCTGTTTCTGAAGATGATGCGGTATCGATGCTTAGAATGCTCTCCGGTAAGGAACATTCTGTGATAACCGGTGTAAGTCTGGTATTTAAAAATGGTTATGATCATGCACGATTTTATGGCTGTGAAACGACTTCTGTAAAATTTAAAAAGCTTAACGATGACACTATCCGGAATTATCTCGGGAAGGTTAATTATAGTGATAAAGCCGGTTCATATGCAATACAGGAGTCCGGTGATATACTGGTCGATTCAATTACCGGGTCTATGACAAATGTTATCGGGTTCCCGCTGCGTCTGTTTTTCCGGATTATAAATAATTCCGGTATGGCGGAATTTGTACTTGGTAAATAGAAGAAACTGATATTTTTTAGATAGCATATTAATATTGTAATGATTATTTCCCGGAATTGAGTTATATTATATATTAATGTTAATTTTTAAAAATTATAGTTTATACAGAATAGATTTTATACCCGTTGTCAAATGGGACTGAAGCGGCAGATTATATTTTATTATTATCACGGCGGTGGTTTATGGCTAAAAGGACTAAGTATCTTATTGATAAGGGATTTCAGTTAAGGACTGCATTTTCTATTATTGGAGTGGTTGCTGCAGTTTCTCTTATTATCTTATCAACCATTGCTGCAAGTGTAGTTTACAATAATGAAAAAATAAATAATATTTACCAGATTGAAGATAATATTTTCCAGGGTATGCAGACTGCTAATGTTAATGGTCAGCCCGATGAAGATTACAGATCTACAGTTGCGATGCTGACAAAAATTCATGATAATAATCTTAATAATATTAATAAACTGGCAGAGTATAACAGATATCTCCTTATAGCTCTTATTTTATGTGTTATTTTCCAGGGATTTATTCTGTTTATTATGATAATTCGAATTACCCACAGAATTTCCGGGCCGATATATGTAATGTCGAATTATATAAAAGAGATTATTAATGGCGATATGCCCGATCCGCGTCCTCTTAGAGATAAAGATGAATTGAAGAAATTCTATAATCTATTTGTCGATCTTGTGGATTCGATAAAAGAGAAGCATAAGTAATATGTGCTTTAGTAATTCCTGATGCCGGTATTATCAAACTGTTTATGCATCATTGATATTAAGATTTTTTATAATGCATGTAAAAAATGTAGTTATTTTAAAAATCCGGGTGTAATTAATTACGGGAAGTTAATTATAATCCTCAAAAAATGGAATGTATGATAAATGTTTTCGGCTAATAATAGATCTTTTTTTCACCGCATCTCTTCAGATAAACTGCAGTCCGGGTTAATTTCAAAGTTTTTAATGTCTCCATTAAACAGGTATGATTTCCTGATTATTATTATCTCATCAGGATTGGGGATTCTTTTTGGAATAATCGATTCCTTTGTTTCGGCATACTTTTATAACCATAATATCTCTTTTAATGAATTTTTTATACACGATTACACTGATCTGTGGAAAAGATCCCTGGTTCTTGGAATCTGCCTTGTAAATGGAATAATAGTAATTATCCTGATGAAACACCGTAGAAAGACAAAGGATGATCTATTTGAAAGCGAGGAGATTTTCAAAATTCTTTTCAATCATTCAGCTGCCGGGATTGCTCTTGTTGATCTGAAGGGGAATTATATAAAAGTAAATTCATCTTTTTACACAATGCTCGGATATACAGAAGAGGAGATGCTTAAAAAAAATTTCAGAGATATCACCCACCCTGATGATCTGCATGCAGACCTTGTGTATCTGGAACAGCTTAACAAAAATGAAATAAAATATTTTTCCATGGATAAAAGATATATCCACAAAAACGGAAGTTCTGTCTGGGCATATATTACAATATCTTTAATTCATAATTCAAAAGGTGAACCGGTCAATTACACCAGTATATTCAATAATATTACAAATCGGGAAGAGTCTTCATTTATAGATATATCAGAACGGGATAAAGCACTGTTTGAAAAAAACAGATCATATCAGGAATTAAATCAGGTATTTAATTCCATTGGTGTTGGAATGTGTCTTATCGATCGGAATTTAAATATAGCAAGAGTTAATGATGCATTTGCTAAACTATTTTATAGAAATATAGATGAAATTGCGGGACTAAAGTGC